>JBGPIS010000329.1:0-3583 GCA_041484965.1 Methylomirabilia bacterium | reverse complement strand
TGGCCGGGCAGGCAGCCCCATCCTCCGGACCGAGGGGCTCACCATGCGGTTCGGGGGGCTGTCCGCGCTCAACAACGTCACCCTCGACGTCCCCACCGGCGAGATTCGCGCCGTTATCGGCCCCAACGGCGCCGGCAAGTCCACGTTCTTCAACTGTCTCACGGGCGTGATCCGCCCAACGGCCGGCCGCATCGTCTTCGAGGGCGAGGACATCACCGGCCTGCCCCCGCATCGGATCTCGCGGAAGTCTCTGGCCCGCTCCTACCAGATCACGAACATCCTGCCGGGGGCGACGGTGCTGGAGAACGTGCGCATCGCCGTCCAGTCGCGCCACCACCCCTGGAGCCTCCTCCGCCACCACCGCTCGTACGCGGACGTGCTCGAACGGGCGCGCGCCGTCCTCGACTCGGTCGGACTCCGCGAGGACGAGAACGAGCTGGCCGCGAACCTCTCCCACGGCGCCCAGCGCAACCTCGAGATCGGCATCGCGCTGGCCACGGAGCCGAGGCTCCTCTGCCTCGACGAGCCGACGGCGGGGATGAGCGTCAGCGAGACCCGCGCCACCGTGGAGCTGGTGCGCCGCATCGCCCGGAACCTCACCATCCTCATCGTCGAGCACGACATGGAGGTGGTCATGGGGCTGGCGCAGAAGATCACGGTGCTCCACTACGGAGAGGTCCTCGCCGAGGGCACGCCGGCCGAGATCCAGGCAAACCCGCGCGTCCAGGAGGTCTACCTCAAGACCTGATGCTGGCGCTCGAGAACGTCCACACGTACTACGGCAAGTCGCACATCCTGCACGGGGTGTCGATCGAAGTCGGCCCCGGCGAGGTCGTGGGCCTGCTCGGCCGCAACGGCGTCGGCAAGAGCACGACGCTCAAGACGATCATGGGGCTCGTGCGCTCCTCCGAGGGCAGCGTGAAATTCGAGGGGCGCGACATCGCCGGCACGGCGCCCCACAGGCTCGCGCACATCGGGATCGCCTACGTGCCCGAGGACCGGCGGATCTTCCGGCTCCTCACGGTGCTCGAGAACCTCCGCACCGGGCTCGACCGCCCGGGCGTCGCCGAGCCGCGACGCCAGGAGCTGCTCGAGAAGGTCTACGCGAGCTTCCCGGTGCTCCGCGAGCGGAAGAACCAGGCGGGCGGCACGCTCTCGGGCGGCGAGCAGCAGATGCTCGCGATCGCCCGCGCCATGATGCTCGAGCCGAAGATCATCCTGCTCGACGAGCCGACCGAGGGGCTCATGCCCCGCATGGTGAGCCAGATCCGCGAGATCATCGAGGTCCTGCATCGCGACGGGGTCGCGATCCTGCTGGTCGAGCAGAACGTGCCACTCACGCTCGCGGCGTCGAACCGCGTGTACATCATGGAGAAGGGCGTCGTCCGGCACCACGCGCCGGCGACGGAGCTCCGCGCGAACCAGGCCGTCATCCACCAGTACCTGGGGGTGTAGCGGTGGCGATTCCGTTCGATCAGATCCTGATCCAGACCGTGAACGGCCTCGTCAACGGCATGATCCTCGCGCTCGTCGCCTCGGGGCTCACCCTGATCTTCGGGATCATGGACGTCGTCAACTTCGCCCACGGCGAGCTCGTCATGCTCGGCGCCTTCGTCGGCGCGACGACGCTCGCGACCACCGGGAGCTTCTGGCTCGCGTTCCTCGTGGCGACGCTCGTCATCGCGGTGTTCGGCGCCGCGCTCCAGATCACGACGCTCCGGCCGCTCCTCGGGCGCGACCCGCTCACGACGATCCTGGCGACGTTCGGCGTATCGCTCGTGCTCCAGAAGTACGCCCTCTGGCAGTGGGGACCCTCGGCCCGCAAGCTCCGGGAGCCCATCACGGGCCAGTTCACGCTCTTCTATCTCCAGTACCCGTGGTACCGCGTCGCGACCGCGTTCTTCGCCGGGGCGATCATCGGGGCCCTCTGGCTGTTCCTGAAATACGGGAAGTACGGCATCTGGATCCGGGCGACGACGCAGGACCGGATCATGGCCTCCGCGATGGGAATCCCCGTGCCCCTCGTCCACACCGTCGTCTTCGCGATCGGCGCCGCGATGGCCGCGGCGAGCGGCGTGCTGTTCGGGCCGCTCGCCGGCGTGACGCAGACGATGGGGTTAGACTTCACGCTGCGGGCGTTCATCGTCGTTGTCGTGGGCGGCATGGGCAACCTCGGCGGCTCGATCCTCGCGTCCATCTTCGTGAGCCTGCTCGAGTCCTACGCCTCGCTCGTCGTCAGCCCCTCGCAGGCCGTGATCTTCTCCTTCATGGCCCTGATCCTGACGCTCCTGTTCCGGCCGACGGGCCTGTTCGTCCCGACCCCCAAATGACGCCCCGCGCACCTCGCTCAGGCCACCCACGGCACCAGCCGGCCTCGCGGACCCCGTTACAAATGACGCCCCGCGCACCTCGCTCAGGCCACCTGCGGAGCAAGCCGGGCTCGCGGACCCCGTTAGAATGAGCGTGCCGGCTCGCGGCGCGGTCGGGTACTGGGTCGGCTTCGGCGTCGTCCTGGCCCTTCTAAGCGTCGCGCCCCTCGTGTTGCCCGAGTTCTGGCGGCGCTTCGCCACCGAGATCCTGATCTGGGGGCTCCTCGCGATGTCGCTCGACATCCTGATCGGCTACACGGGAATGGTGTCGTTCGGCCACTCGGCGTTCTTCGGCCTCGGCATCTACGGCGCCGCTGCCGCGCTCCTCACCGTGCGGCCGCCGAACCTCTGGCTCGCGATCCTCTATGGCCTCGTGGGGGCGGGCGCGGTCGCGGTCTTCGTCGCCTACTTCTCGACCCGGTTGCGCGACATCTACTTCGCGATCACCACGCTCGTCTTCTCGCAGATCTTCTACGTGATCATCTTCACCTGGACGGAGGTCACCGGTGGCGAGAACGGGCTCAACTTCCGCCAGCCGCCGTTCTCGATCCCGGGGATCGTTTCCGTTGCCTTCACACCCGTCACGCTCCACTGGTTCGTGCTGGGCGTGGTCACGGTCTCGTACCTCGCCCTCCGGCGCGTCACGCAGTCGCCGTTCGGGAAGGTCCTCCAGGCGATCCGCGAGAACGAGCCGCGCACGCGCGCGATCGGCTACCACGTCGAGCGCTACAAGATCGTCGCCGTGATGCTCTCGGGGCTCTTCGCGGGGCTCGCCGGCGTGCTCTACGCGATCCAGAACAAGTTCGCCGCGCCGGACTTCGTCTTCTTCGTCGTCTCGGGCGAGGTCGTGATCTTCAACGTCATGGGCGGGATGGGCACGCTCGTCGGCCCGGTGGCCGGCGCCGCTTTTTTCCTCCTGCTCCGGGAGGGGGTCTCGCGCTTCTTCACCGAGTACTACCTGATCCCGGTCGGCATCATCTTCACGCTCATGGTCATCTTCGTCCCGCAGGGCCTGCTCGGCTTCCTGAAACGCCGGCTGAACTCGTAGCTCGGCGGGTCACTTCGCGCCGACGAGGATGTCGCGCTTCCGGGCGGGGCCGACGCGGACGCCCTGCTGCATCCCGCCGGCTGTGTATCGAACTCGCGACATTGACGCGCGCGGCGGGCCACCGAACAATCACGCTGTGCTGGCGCGCGTGCTCTCGGCGGCCCTG
>JBGPIS010000328.1:0-3621 GCA_041484965.1 Methylomirabilia bacterium | reverse complement strand
CGAGACGCCGTCGAACCCCCTCTGGAAGGTCAGCGACATCGCGGCGATCGGCGAGCTCGCCCGCAAGGCGGGCGCCCGCTACGTCTGCGACAACACGACGGCCACGCCCGTGCTCCAGTCGCCATTCAAGCTCGGCGCCGATTTGATCCTGCACGCGACCACCAAGTACCTCGGCGGCCACAGCGACGTCATGGGCGGCGCCGTCGTCACGAAGGTGAACGACCGGTTCTTCGACACGATCCGCGCGGTCCAGGCCTCCGGCGGCGCCATCCCGTCGCCCTTCGACTGCTGGCTCGTGCTGCGCGGGATCCGGACGCTGCCGTACCGGGTGCGCGCCCACTCGGAGAACGCGCTCAAGGTGGCCGGCTTTCTGGTACGTCATCCGCGCGTCGAAGCCGTGCACTATCCCGGCCTCCCGACTCACCCCGGGCACGACGTCGCGCGCCGCCAGATGTCCGCGTTCGGCGGGATGGTGTCGGTCCAGGTGAAGGGTGACCGCGCCCGGGCGATGGCGGTGGCGGCCACGCTCCGCGTCTTCATCCGCGCGACGAGCTTCGGCGGGACCGAGAGCCTCGTCGAGCACCGCGCCTCGATCGAGGGCCCGGGCACCCGGACGCCCGAGAACCTGCTCCGCCTCAGCATCGGACTCGAGCACGCCGACGACCTGATCGAGGATCTCGAGCAGGCGCTCGCCTGAGGACATCATGACGCTCCAGGGAAAGACCGCGCTCGTGACCGGCGCCGCCCGCGGCATCGGGCTCGCCATCGCCGGGCGTCTCGTCAGGGAGGGCGCCCGCGTCGCCCTCCTGGACCTCGACCGCGCGGGCGTCGAGGCGGCGGCGCAGCAGCTCGGCGACCGGACCCTCGCCCTCGCCGCCGACGTCACGCTCACCGCCGACGTGGACCGCGCCGTCCAGACCGTCCACGAGCGCTGGGGCCGGCTCGACGTCGCCGTGAACAACGCCGGGATCACCGGCGGCTCGAAGCTCACGTGGGAGGTCACCGACGAGGAGTGGCAGCGCGTCATTGCTGTGGACCTCACGGCCGTCTTCCTCGTCGCGCGCGCGGCGGTCCGGCTCATGCTGCCGCAGGGGAGCGGCCGGATCATCAACATCGCGTCGATCGCCGGCAAGGAAGGCAACCCGACGCTGGCACCATACTCGACGGCGAAGGCCGGCGTCATCGGCTTCACCAAGGCTCTCGCCAAGGAAGTCGCCACGCGCGGCATCCTCGTGAACGCGGTCGCGCCCGCGGTGATCGGCACCGACATGGTCCAGCAGATGTCGAAGGAGACCGTGGACATGCTGATCGCCAAGATTCCGATGGGGCGCATCGGGCGGCCGGAGGAGGTCGCCGCGCTCGTCGCCTGGCTCGCCTCCGACGAGTGCTCGTTCTCGACGGGCGCGGTCTACGACCTCTCGGGTGGGCGCGCGACCTACTGACGCGGCGACGTCAGCGCGTACTGCAGCAGCGCGACCTTCGAGAAGGACTCGGTGATCTCGCCCTCGCGCGCCATCCGGAGCGCTTCCCCGAGCGGCACGACGCGGCGCTCGAGGAACTCGTCGTGGTCGGCGGGCAGGGGGTCCTCGGTGAGACCTCGCGCCGCGTAGCAGTAGGCCACCTCGTCGAGGTAGGCGTTCGATGGGTAGAAGCGCGTGAGCAGCTCGAAGCGCTCCGCGCGGTAGCCGCCCTCTTCCCGCAGCTCGCGCTGCGCCGCCGCCACGGGCTCCTCCCCGGGCAGCGCGCCGCCGCCGGGAAGCTCCCACGACGTCGCGCCGAGCAGGTGCCGGTACTGGCCGACGAGGAGCACGTGGGCATCGTCCACGAACGGAAGGACGCCGACCGCCACGCCGACGTGGAGCACCGGGTAGACGATCTCCTGGCCGTCGGGGAGTCGCCAGACGTCCTCGCGCAGCGTGAGCCTGCCGCGCGTGTAGCGCGCGGTCGAGGACAGGCGCGTCCACCCGGGGTTCATCGCGCCGGTATGGTATCGTATGGGACGCGATGCCGCGAGAACGTCACGTCGACGCGCTCATGAAGAAGCTCCTGGAGGCGGTCGACGCCTCGATCCAGGCGGCGGACGCCGCACGCGACGCCGTGCAGGAGATCCTCCGGCGCGGCGCCGACACCGGGATCTTCTTCGCCAGCAAGGAGCGCCGCGCCGCGTTCTCGTCGGAGCTCACGTCGCAGGACAAGGAGTTTCTCCGCGCGGTCTCCATCAAGCCCGACCGCTGAGGCGCCGGTGCGCTTCGGGCTGCTCCTTTTCTGGCTCATCGTCGCGGCGGTCGCCGTCAGCGCGCTCCTCCGCCGCGTGGCCCTGCCCGCGCGCCGCCCGCGCCCGGCGCTCCCCGACGAGCTGGTGAAGGACCCCGTCTGCCAGACCTACGTCGTGAAGTCGCGCGCGGTCACGCGCACGACGGGCGGCGTGGTGAGCTACTTCTGCAGCGCCAGGTGCGCCCGCCGCGCCACCGGCGGCTGACGCCGCGTCGTGACCGGCGCCCCGCTCCACCCCGACCCCTGGCGTGACGTCGACGCCCAGCCCGACGCGGCGACGATGGCCGCGACGCTCGAGCTGCGCGGCCGCACGCCGAGCCAGACGCGGCTGCGGCGCCGCTTCCTCCGCTTCGTCCCCGTCCGTCCCGGCGACCGGGTGCTCGAGGTCGGCTGCGGCACGGGCGTGGTCGTGCGCGACCTCGCGGCGCTGGTCGGCGCGCGCGGGAGCGTCACCGGCGTGGATCCCAGCGCGACGATCCTCCACGTCGCGCGCAAGCTCTGCCGCGGCGCCAGGGGCGGGCGCGTCACGCTGCGCCGGGCCGACGGCGCCGACCTCCCGTTTGCCGCCGGGCGCTTCGACGCGGCGCTCGCCGTGACGGTCATCCTCCACGTCGCCGACCCGCTATGCGTCGTCACGGAGATGGCACGCGTCGTCAGGCGGGGCGGGTGCGTGGGGATCCAGGACCAGGATTTCGGGATCGTGGCCGCGACGCACCCCGACCGGGCGCTGACCGACCGGATCATGCGCGAGGTCGCGGCACGCATTTACGCCGAGCCCCACAGCGGCCGGCGCCTCCCCGGGCTCCTGCGCGCGGCCGGGCTCGAGAAGGTGAAGCTCCTCACCGACGTCTATCAGGACACGACGCTCGAGCCCTTCACGAAGACCTTCCTCGAGCGGCGGGCGGAGCGCGCGGTGCGCTTCGGGATCGTGGACGCGCCCGCGGCCCAGCGCTGGCTCGATGGATTCACGGCGCTCGCGGCCCGCGGCGCGTTCGTGTTCACGATGAACTACTACGGCGCCGTCGGCGCGAAGCCGTGAGGGCGCTCCTCGGGGCGCTGGCGCTCGTCGCCGCGGCGGCGGCCGCGCCGTCGGCCGAGCCGGCGAAGGCCGTGGCGTCCTTCGACGGCGCGGCAGCCCTCCGGCACGTCGCGCGCCTCGTCGCGATCGGCCCGCGGCCGGCGGGCTCGCCCGCCCTGGCGACGGCGCGCGCCTACATCGTGGGCGAGCTCCGCGCGGCCGGGGTCACCGCGCGTGTCGAGCCCTTCGAGGCGGACACGCCCCACGGCCGCCTGAAGATGGCCAACCTGGTCGCCGTCCTGCCGGGGCGCCGCCCCGACGTCATCATG
>JBGPIS010000327.1:0-3626 GCA_041484965.1 Methylomirabilia bacterium | reverse complement strand
GGCGGGAGCTGGATGTGGGACAACTACCTCGGCTTCTTCGCGGGGCGCGGCTATACGTGCTACGCCCTGAACCTGCGCGGCCACCACGGCTCGAAGCCCGTCGCCGACATCGGCCGCGTGCCCTTCGCCGACTACGTCATGGACGCGCGCGGCGTCGTCGAGGCGCTCGGCAACCCGATTCTCGTGGGCCACTCGATGGGCGGCCTCCTCGTCCAGAAGCTCGCCGAGCTTCTCGATCCGCCCGCGGTCGTCGCCCTCACGCCCGCCGCGCCGCGCGGGATCTTCCCGCTCCGCACGCTCGAGCTCGCGCGCTTGTCGCTGAAGCACCTCCACGAGTTCCTGTTGAGCCGCCCGATCACGCCGACGTTCGCGGAGGCGGACGCGCTCCTCTTCGGGCGGACGCCCGCGACGGAGCGCCGGCTTGCGTTCGAGCGCCTGGTGCCGGAGTCCGGTCGCATGGCGTTCGACATCGCGATCAAGGGTGCGCCTGTGGACGCGGCGCGCGTTCGCTGCCCGATGCTCGTCGTGGCGGGCCGTGAGGACCGCATCACGCCGGCCACCCTGGTGCGGAAGGTCGCGCTGAAGTACGGGGCGGAATTTCGCGTGTATGACGGCCACGCCCACATGGTTCTCACGGAGCCCGGCTGGGAAGAGATTGCACGCGATATGGCCACGTGGCTTGACGGCCGGCGCCTCTCTCAGGCCACCCGCGGCGGAAGCGGCCTCACGGACCCTGTTACAAGGGAGCGACGATGAAGAATCTTCGCGACAAGTACTGCATCGCCGGCGTGGGTGAGACGGAATACTCGCGCGGCTCGGGGCGTACCACGCGCGCGCTGGCCGTCGAGGCGGTCCGCAGCGCCATCCTCGACGCCGGCCTCAAGCCCGGCGACGTGGACGGCATGCTCGACTACCAGTCGGGCGACTCGACGCTCGCCAGCCACGTCGCCCCGGACCTCGGCATCCGCCTGAACTTCTTCATGGACGTGGTCGGCGGCGGGTCGTCCTCCGAGGCGCTGATCGGGCTCGCGATGGGCGCGATCGAGACGGGCATGTGCAACACCGTGGCGATCTACCGCTCGATGAACGGCTACTCCGAGTTCCGCATCGGCGGCACCGGCGCGCGCGCCGCCCAGCCCGTGCGCGGGCTCGACCTCGCCCAGGTGCCCTTCGGGGTCCGCAGCGCCGGCCAGAACTTCGCGCTGACCTTCATGCGCCACATGTACGAGTACGGCACGACCTCCGAGCAGCTCGCCCACGTCAAGGTCGCGCACAGCAAGCACGCCTCCCAGAACCCGAAGGCGCTCCTCAAGGAGCGCGTGACGGTCCAGGACGTCGTGAGCTCGCGCTGGATCGTGAAGCCGCTGCACCTCCTCGACTGCTGCGTCGAGACCGACAACGCCACGTGCCTGATCGTGACGTCCGCCGAGCGCGCGCGCGATCTCAAGCGCCGCCCCGTCTACCTCATGGGCGTGGCCGGGCGCGTGTCGAAGCCGCGCCTCGACTTCCACTGGGCGCACGGCCCGATCACGCGCGTGGCGGGTTACTACGCCAAGGACATCGTCTTCGGCCAGGCCGGGATCACGCCCGAGGACGTGGACATCACCGGGTCGTACGACGCGTTCACGTTCACGACCATGCTCCAGCTGGAAGAATATGGATTCTGCAAGAAGGGTGAAGGCGGCCAGTACGTCTCGAGCGGCACGATCGAGCTCGGCGGCGAGCGCCCGAACAACACGTCGGGCGGCCATCTGTGCGAGGGCTACACGCACGGGATGTCCATGGTCATCGAGAACGTCCGCCAGCTCCGCGGCACCGTGGACGACTACTGCCCGCGCGCGGCAGACGGCGTCCACACCTACGACTACTCCGCGGGCCGCTGCCGCCAGGTCAAGGACGCGGAGGTCACGATGAACCTCGGGTGGGCGATGCCGCCGACGGGCAGCGCGCTCATCATGCGGCGCTAGGAGATCCCACGATGCCCCAGCCCGTCCTGTATCGCGGCATGACGCTGATCGTCCCCGACAACGACAGCGAGTGGAAGGAGTACTACGAGCACGCCCGCGCCCACCGGCTCGTCGTGCGCTGTTGCCGCGCCTGCGGCCTCCTGCGCTACCCTCCCACCCACGCCTGCCCCTGGTGCATGGAGCTCGGCTGGACGTGGCAGGCGGTCTCCGGGCGCGGGGCGATCTACTCGTACGAGATCGTCTACCACGCGATCCAGCCCGGCTTCAAGGAGCTCACGCCCTACCCCGTCGTGCTCGTGGAGCTCGACGAGCAGCGCGCGAAGCCCACGCCCGACGAATCGCTCCGGATCATCGGCAATCTCGTCAAGCCCGACCTGACGCCCGAGGCGGAGGGGAACGTGGGGATCGGCAAGCGCGTGAGCGTGGTCTTCCAGGACCTCGCCGACCACATGGCGCTGCCTCAGTTCACGCTGACGAACGAACCGTCGCAGGGGCGGGTGTGGTGTCTGCCGGCCTAGCCGCCGGCCCGCGATGAACTTCGGGATCGGGCTGTCGGTCCAGCACCTGCCCGACGAGCCGCAGGCCGCGCGGTTCCAGGAGCACATCGAGCAGGTGCGACTCGCCCGCGCCGTCGGTTTCGGCTCGGTGTGGGCAAGCCAGCACTACCTCTCCGATCCCTTCACCTACTTCCAGCCCATCCCGACGCTGGCACGCGTCGCCGCGGACGCCGCCGGCATGACGCTCGGCACGGGATGTCTCCTGCTGCCGCTCCACCATCCGGTCGAGATCGCCGAGCAGCTCGCCACGCTCGACGTGATCAGCGGGGGCCGCTTCATCTTCGGCGTCGGCCTCGGCTACCGCGACGTGGAGAACGAGGCGATGGGCCAGGATCCGAAGACCCGGGTCGGACGCCTCGTCGAAGGCCTCGAGGTGATCGAGCGGCTCTGGAATGGCGAGCCGGTGAGCTACGAGGGCAAGCACTTCCGCCTGCGCGACGTCAGGATCTCGATGCGCCCGCTCCAGCGCCCGCGCCCGCAGATCTGGCTCGCGGCGAACGCCGACGCCGGCGTCAAGCGCGCCGCCCGCCTCGGCGACGCGTGGCTCATGAACCCGCACACGACGCTCCCGACGCTCGAGCGCCAGCAGGCGTTCTTCAGGGAGGCGCGACGCGCGCTCGGCCGCCCGCCCGCGGCGGAGACTCCTCTGATCAAGGAGTGCTACGTGGCGCCCGACTCGGCGACCGCGTTCGCGGAAGCGAAGGCGTTCCTCGACGCGAAGTACCGCGCCTACCGCCGCTGGGAGCAGGACAAGGCGCTTCCCGCCGGCGAGAGCTTCGACGCGAGCTTCGAGGAGCTGGCGCGCGACCGGTTTGTCATCGGCGACCCGGCGCGCGTCACCGAGGAGATCGCGCGCTACCGCGAGCGGCTCGGCGTGACGACGATGATCTTCCGCCTCCAGTGGCCCGGCATGGACCAGGCCAGAGTGCTCCGGTCGATCCGGCTGCTCGGCGAACAGGTCCTCCCGAAGTTCGCCGCGACCTAGCCTGGATTATTCACGAACGATGAAAGAGAAGAGCCACCGAGTCTCCCGGAGGTGCTATAGAAGCGGTGTCGACGCGCTTCGCGGCACTCACACGAGGAGGCTCGATGGCTACAGAGT
>JBGPIS010000326.1:0-3631 GCA_041484965.1 Methylomirabilia bacterium | reverse complement strand
CCGGCCTACCGCCGTATTGTCCTGAAGCTTTCGGGGGAAGCGCTCGCCGGAGGCCAGGGCTACGGGATCGATCCGCCGGTGCTCGAGCGGATCGGGGCGGAGCTGCGCGAGGTGGCCACGCTGGGCGTCCAGGTCGCGATCGTCATCGGCGGCGGCAACATCTTCCGGGGGATCGCCGCCAGCGCCGGTGGCATGGACCGCGCGACCGCCGACTACATGGGCATGCTCGCGACGGTCATCAACGCCCTCGCGCTGCAGGACGCCCTCGAGAAGGCGGGCATGCAGACGCGCGTGCTCTCTGCCATCGAGATGCGCGCGGTCGCCGAGCCGTACATCCGCCGGCGCGCGATCCGGCACCTCGAGAAAGGGCGGGTCGTGATCTTCGCCGCGGGCACCGGCAACCCGTTTTTTACCACGGACACGGCCGGCGCGCTGCGGGCGGTCGAGATCGGCGCCGACGCGATCATGAAGGCGACGAACGTCGACGGTATCTACTCGGCCGACCCCAAGCTCGATGCGACCGCCGAGCGCCTGCCGCGCGTCACCTACATCGAGGCGCTGAACCGACGGCTTCAAGTCATGGACACGACGGCCATCTCGCTCTGCATGGAGAACAAACTACCGATCATCGTTTTTGACCTCACGCGCTCGGGGAACATCCGGCGCATCGTGCTCGGCGAGCCGGTGGGCTCGATCGTGTCCGCCGGAGGAGGATGACGGGAATGCAGACGCTGCTGAAAGACATCGAGGCCCGGATGAACGGTGCGATCGAGATGCTCGGACGCGAGTTCGCCACCGTGCGAACCGGCCGCGCGTCCGCCGGACTGCTGGACGGGATCCGGGTGGACTACTACGGCACGCCGACGCCCGTAAACCAGATGGCGTCCGTCTCGGTGCCCGACGCGCGGACGCTGGTCATCCAGCCGTGGGAGGCCGCGCAGCTCAAGACCCTCGAGAAGGCCATCATGGCCTCGGACCTCGGGCTGACACCCGTCAACGACGGCAAGGTCATCCGCCTGACGATGCCCTCGCCCACCGAGGAGCGACGCAAGCAGCTCGCCAAGACCGTGCACAAGCTCGCCGAGGACTCGCGCGTGGCGATCCGCAACATCCGGCGCGAGGCGAACGACAAGCTGAAGGCGATGGGGCGCGACAAGAAGGTCTCGGAGGACGAGGAGCGCCGCGGTCACGACGAGACCCAGAAGACCACCGACAGGCTCATCGCCCGCGTGGACGAGCTCCTGAAGAAGAAGGAGCAGGAAATTTTGTCCTTCTGAGGCGTGTGTGAGATGAGGATCGCATGGCGATAAGACCCTCCGGCGCCCCGCCGCGGGAGGCGCTCGAGCGGCCCGGCGAGGCCGAGCTGCTCGAGGCCGTCCGCGCACAACCGATCCCGGCGCACGTCGCCATCATCATGGACGGCAACGGACGCTGGGCGACCCGACGCGGCTTCCCCCGCGTGGCGGGCCACCGCGAGGGCGTCAAGGCGGCCCGCGCGATCGTCCGTGCCGCCGACACGCTCGGCGTGCGCTACCTCACGCTCTACGCCTTCTCGACCGAGAACTGGAGCCGCCCGGAGGACGAGGTCTCCACGCTCATGAGCCTGCTCGAGCGCTCGATCCACGGGGAGCTCCCCGAGCTCATGGCGCGCAACGCGCGGCTGCGCGTGCTCGGCCGGCGGAGTGGCGTGCCCGTGCCCGTGCGCCGGGGCATCGACCACGTCGTCGCCGAGACTCGGAACAACACCGGCCTCAACGTCCTCATGGCGTTCAATTACGGCGGGCGTGACGAGCTGATCGACGCCTTCCGCGCGCTGGCGCGCCGGGTTCAGGCCGCCGAGCTCGCGCCCGAGGACATCTCCGAGCAGGTGATCGCTCAGGCGCTCTACACCGCCGACATCCCCGACCCGGATCTCCTGATCCGGACGAGCGGTGAGATGCGGGTCTCGAACTTCCTGCTCTGGCAGATCGCCTACACGGAGATGTGGGTCACCCCCACGCTCTGGCCCGACTTCGGCCCCGTCGACCTCTATCGCGCCGTCGCCGAGTTCCAGCAGCGCACGCGTCGGTTCGGAGGGGTATGAAGCGGATCACGCTCCTCGGCGCCACGGGCTCGGTGGGGCTCCGCACGCTGGAACTCGTCTCGAGCTTCCCGGAGGAGTTCCAGGTGGTGGGGCTCGCCGCGCGCGGGTCGAACGTCGACCGGCTCGCGGACCTCTGCCGGAAGTACTCGCCCCGCGCCGTCGCGCTGCTCGACGCCGGCGCGGTCGACCGGCTCGCTCGGCTCCTCACGCCGCCGCGGCCCGAGCTCCTCACGGGCCCCGACGGCCTCGCCGCGCTCGCCCGGGACGTGGACGCCGACGTCGTCGTCTCCGCCCTCGTCGGTGGCGCCGGGCTCCTGCCGACCATGGCCGCGATCCTCGCCGGCCGGACCGTCGCGCTCGCCAACAAGGAGACGCTCGTGATGGCGGGCAGCCTCATGACCGCGGCGGCGCGGCAGCGCGGCGTGAAGCTCCTGCCCGTGGACTCCGAGCACAGCGCGATCTTCCAGTGCCTCGTCGGCCACAACCGCGGCGACGTCCACCGGATCCTCCTGACCGCGTCCGGCGGGCCCTTCCGCGAGACCCCGAAGGCTCGGCTCGCGACCGTCACGGTCGAGGACGCGCTCCGGCACCCGACGTGGAAGATGGGCGCGAAGATCACGATCGACTCGGCGACGCTGATGAACAAGGGGCTCGAGATCATCGAGGCGCGCTGGCTCTTCGACCTGGCGCCGGACCAGGTGCACGTCGTCGTCCACCCGCAGTCGATCGTGCACTCGATGGTCGAGTACATCGACGGCTCCGTCATCGCCCAGCTCGGCGTCGCGGACATGGGCGTACCGATCCTCTACGCCCTCACGTACCCGGAGCGCCGCCCGACGCCCGCTGCGCGGCTCGACCTCCCGCGCGTGGGCCAGCTGACCTTCTTCGAGCCGGACACGGACAAGTTCCCGTGCCTCTCCCTCGCGCGGGCCGCGCTCGCGCAGGGCGGCGCGGCGCCGGTGGTGCTGAACGCCGCGAACGAGATTGCCGTCGCGGCGTTCCTCGACCGGCGGCTCGGGTTCACGGACATCGCCGAGGCGATCGAGCGGGCGCTGGCGGGGGCGCCGGCGGGCGAGGTACGGTCCCTGGAGGAGTGCGTGGCGATCGATGCGGACACGCGCCGCCGCGTCCAGGGGTGGGTCGACGCGCGCGCGGGAGGCCGGACCGCGTGACCACGATCGTCTCGTTCCTTCTCGTCATCGGGATCCTGATCCTGATCCACGAGCTCGGCCACTTCATCGTGGCGCGCCTGTGCGGGGTGGGTGTCGAGCGCTTCTCGATCGGCTTCGGCCCTGTGCTGCTCCGCTGGCGCGGGAAGGAGACCGAGTACTGCCTGTCGGCGATCCCCATGGGTGGCTACGTGAAGATGATGGGCGAGGAGAGCCCGCTCGAAGGGGCCCCCGCGGTCGCGTACGACACCGAGAAGGCGTTCGCGCTCAAGGCGCTCCCGGCGCGGTTCCTGATCGTCTTCGCCGGCCCGGGGATGAACTTCGTCCTCGCCGCGCTGATTTTCACGGTCGTCCTCGCGACGGTCGGGCGGCCCGTCTG
>JBGPIS010000325.1:0-3641 GCA_041484965.1 Methylomirabilia bacterium | reverse complement strand
CTAGTAGGAGCGGGGCATCCCGAGCACGTGCTCGCCGACGTAGGCGAGCACGAGGTTGTTGTTGATCGGCGCCGTCTTGTAGAGCCGGCACTCGCGGAACTTGCGCTCGACGTCGTACTCCTCGGCGTAGCCATACCCGCCGTGGCAGTCGATGCAGGCGTTCCCCGCCTCCCATGCCGCCTCGGCCCCGAGGTACTTCGCCATGTTCGCCTCGCCGCCGCAGGGCTCGCCGGCGTCGAAGAGGGCCGCGGCTTTGTCGCGCATGAGCTGCGCCGCCTCGATGGCGACGTGGGCCTTGGCGATCGCGAACTGCACGCCCTGGTTCGCGCCGATTGGCCTGCCGAAGATGACCCGGTGGTTCGAGTACGCGACCGCTTTCTCGATGAACCAGCGCGCGTCGCCGAGCGAGTCGGAGGCGACGAGGATCCGTTCGGCGTTCATGCCATCGAGGATGTAGGCAAAGCCCTTGCCCTCCTCGCCGATGAGGCTTTCGGCCGGGATCTCCATGTTGTCGAAGAAGAGCGCGTTGGTGGAGTGGTTCATCATCATCCGCAGCGGCCGCACCTCGAGCCCCCTCAGTTCGCGGATGTCGATGAGAAAGACGGAGAGGCCGTCGGTCTTCCGCTTCACCTGGTCCACGGGCGCCGTCCGCGCGAGAAGGAGCATGAGGTCGGACTGGAGCACGCGCGAGATGAACATCTTCTGGCCGTTGACGACGTAGCGATCGCCCCGGCGCAGGGCGGTCGTCTGGAGCTTGGTGGTGTCCGAGCCCGAGTTGGGCTCGGTGACCGCGAACGCCTGTAGCCGCAGCTCGCCGGTCGCGATCTTCGGCAAGTACTTCCGCTTCTGCGGCTCGCTGCCGTGCCGGAGCACCGTGCCCATGATGTACATCTGGGCGTGGCACGCCCCCGCGTTGCCGCCCGAGTGGTTGATCGTCTCTAGAATCAGGCCGCCCTCGCGGATGCCGAGCCCCGCGCCCCCGAATTCTTGCGGTATCAGCGCCGCGAGATAGCCCGCCTGCGTCAGCTCGGTGACGAACTTGTCGGGGTACTCGCGCTTGGCGTCGAGCTCGCGCCAGTACTCACCGGGGTACCGCTTGCAGATCTCGAGGACGCCCATCCTGAGCGCGCGCTGCTCCTCGCTGAGCGTGAGGCTGATGCTGGCCATCGTCATTTCCCTTTGAACTGCGGCTTCCGTTTCTCGTTGAAGGCGCGGACCCCCTCGAGGCGGTCTTCCGTCACGACGGTCGCATTGTACGCCTCGATCGCCAGGATCATCGCCGTGTCGAGATCGGTCTCGAGGCCGTAGGCGATCGCCTTCTTCGCCTGACGCACGGCGACGGGACCGTTGCGCGCGATCGTCTGCGCGAGCTCGAGCGCCCTGGCCTTCGCCTGGCCGGCGGGGACGAGGTGGTTCACGAGTCCGGCCGCCTTGGCCTCGTCCGCCTTCATGCGGCGGCCCGTGAAGATCAGCTCCTTGGCGAGCGGGGCGCCGAGGATCCGCGGCAGGAGCTGGGTGCCGCCGATCCCCGGGAAGATCCCCAGTGTCGTCTCCGGCACGCCGAACACTGCCGTCTCGCTCGCCACGATGAAGTCCGAGAGCGCGGCGAGCTCGCAGCCGCCGGCGAGCGCGAAGCCCTCGACGGCGGCGATCACGGGCATCGGACAGCGCAGGAGGGCGAACGCGCCACGCTCGAAGATGACGTGCTGGGCGCGCCATGCCTCGTCCGACATCTGATTGCGCTCCTTGAGGTCGCCTCCCGCGCAGAACGCCTTCGTGCCCGCGCCGGTGAAGACGACGGCGCGCGCCAGGCCGTCGCGCGTGAGGCCGTCGAAGCAGGCCAGGAGGTCCTCGCCCATCGCGGTGTTCATCGCGTTCATCTGCTCGGGGCGGTCGAGCGTGACCGTCACGACGTGGCCGTCGTCCGAGCGGGTGACGAGCAGGTGGCGGTAGGTGGTCACTGGACGACGGCCTTGGCCTTGAGGCCGCGCACGTCGTCGAGCGTGTAGCCGAGGAAGGTGAGCACGTCCGCCGTGTGCTCGCCGAGGAGCGGCGGCACGCGTCGCACCTCGGGGCGCGCGGCGTCCCACCGGAGTGGGAGCCCGATGGACCGGTAGTCGGGGATCCGCGGGTGAGGCGCCGCGACGAGCATCCCGCTCGCGAGGGTCTGCGCCTCACCCATCACGGCGTCGATTGTCAGGATCGGCGCGGACGGAACCCCGGCGGCCCGCA
This sequence comes from Methylomirabilia bacterium, assembly GCA_041484965.1. Taxonomy (GTDB): domain Bacteria; phylum Methylomirabilota; class Methylomirabilia; order Rokubacteriales; family CSP1-6; genus JBGPIS01. Next base: position 1,409 of record JBGPIS010000325.1, on the reverse strand, counting down.
GCCGCTCGAGGAGATCGGCCGTCTTCAGTCCGCGCGTCAGCGCGGAGAGCGCGTCCACGAGCGCCGCGCGATTCCGCGCGCGCGAGGGATTGTCCGCGAAGCGCGGGTCGCGCGCGAGCGCCGGCGCGCCGAGCGCGTCCGCGAGCCGTACCCACAGCGCGTCCGAGCCGGCGGCGATCATCGCATAGCCGTCGGCCGTCGGGAACGCCTGGTACGGCGCGATCATCGCGGTGCCCGAGCCCTGCGGCTGAGGGACTTCGCCCGAGCCGAAGTAGCCCATCGCGTGATACGAGACCCACATCAGCGCCGTCTCGAAGAGCGCGGTCGTCACCTCGATCGCACGGCCGGTGAGGTCACGCTGCCGGAGCGCCGCCACGATGCCGAGGGCGGCCCACATCCCGGTGCCCATGTCGACGATCGAGGTGCCGACGCGCGCGGGTTCCTGGCCCGGGTGGCCGTTGACGGACATGAGGCCGCCGTACGCCTGCATGAGCGGATCGTAGCCGGGCAGGTCGGCGAGCGGGCCGCGCGCGCCGTAGGCCGTGATCGAACAGTAGACGAGACGCGGACTCAGCTTCGTGGCGCCGGCGAAGTCGAGGCCGAGCTCGGCGACCGCGCCGGCGCGGAGGCTCTGGACGAAGACGTCGGCGCGCGCGACGAGCCGCCGGAGCACCTCGAGCCCGCCGTCCTTCTTGAGGTCGAGTGCGAGGCTCTTCTTGTTGCGGTTCATCGACATGAATACGGCGCTTTCCTGACCCCAGAAAGGTGGGGCCCAGGCCCGCGCGTCGTCGCCCCGCCCCGGACGCTCGACCTTGACGACCTCGGCCCCCATATCGCCGAGGATCTGGGTGCAGAACGGCCCGGCCACATTCTGGGTCAGGTCGGCGACGACGATGCCTTCGAGCGGCAGCACCACGCCGTGGAGTCTACCAGAACGAAACTTGCCACCCTGTACCGAAACTGGCCGCCATCCGGTGCCAGCCAGTCTCTCGCGCGCGACTGTCTGATCTTGTTTTTCAGTCAGATAAACGACGCTGGACAAGTTTGGCCACTGGCATTGGCCTTGCCTCTCCTCAAGCGAGTCCGCGACATGAAACCGCCAAGGCGATCCGAGATCACACGGTTGTTCGAAGCGGGGCGCAGCGAGGGTTCCGAGGCAAAGAGCATTCCGTCCGTCCGGACCGGGGCTCAGAACCCGGTCGGCCGGCGCTTCGGCGACCTGATCCTCGCCGACGGCCTCATCACCCAGGAGCAATTCGACCAGGCCTTCGCCGAGCAGAAGAAGACCAGCGAGAAGCTCGGCGAGATCCTCATCCGCCTGGGCCTGATCACCGAGAACCAGCTGGTCCACTTCCTGTCGCGCCAGTACGGGATCCCCGAGGTCACGTTCCCCGAGAAGATCGCGCCCG
>JBGPIS010000324.1:0-3643 GCA_041484965.1 Methylomirabilia bacterium | reverse complement strand
CGTCGGGTCGCTCCCGGGCAGGTCGGTGCGCCCGCAGGCCCTGATGAACAGGGTGTCGCCAGAAACGAGCCGGCCGTCGACGAGGAAGCACTGCGAGCCCGGCGTGTGTCCCGGCGTGTGCAGGAAGGTCAGGGTCAAGCGGCCGACCTGCAACGTGTCGTGATTGTCCACCTTCACGAGATCGGAGCCGAAGCCCCGGAGGAACTCCCCCTCGGCCTTGTGGACGTAGACCCTCGCGGGGACGCGGGCGAGCAGCTCCTCGACGCCCGGGATACGCCCCGGCATCCCCCAGGACTCGAGGCTCCCCCCGACGTGATCCTGGTGCGTGTGTGTGACCAGCGCGCCCGTGATGGTCATGTCGTCGGCCCGGGCCGTGTCGACGATCGTGTCGATCTCCCAGGCAGGATCGACGACCACGCATTCGCGCGCCACCGGGTCGCCGACCAGGTAGACGAAGTTCTGCATCGGGCCCAGTTCCATCTGCTTGAGATAGATCGTCTCGTCGTTCACGAAGCGCATCGTACCGCACGCTTCCGCGCTGCGCTATAATCTGACTGAATCATCATTCATTCTCAGGGGTGCCGCATGACTACCGCCCGAGCCGACGCCGCCCGCCGGGTGACCTACCAGCTCGAGACGCTGTGGGACTACGACTACGAGCCCACGCACGACGAGCTGTCGACGCTCTACGAGACCGCCAAGAAGAACCAGTGGAACGGCAGCACGGCCATCGACTGGACCCGGCCCGTGGGCGCCGAGGGCCCCGTGCTCAACGTCAAACAGGCCTTCGCCGGCACGAACTTCCTCACGCGGCTGAGCGTGGAGGAGCAACGAGAGATCGAGATCAAGGTCTCGGCGTGGCGGCTCTCGCAGTTCCTCCACGGTGAGCAGGGCGCGCTCGTCGTCTGCGGCCAGCTCGTCAACGCCATTCCCGAGCTGGACGCCAAGCTCTATGCCTCGACGCAGGTGGTTGACGAGGGGCGGCACGTCGAGGTCTTCGAGCGGTACGTCAAGAAGCTCCACAAGATCTACCCGGTCGACCCACTGCTGAAGAACCTCATCGACGAGATCCTGAGGACGAACCTCTGGGAGCTGAAGCTCCTCGGGATGCAGATGATCATCGAGGGCCTCGCCATCGCGGCCTTCAACCTCATGCGCAAGCAGACGGGCGATCGCACGCTCTCGCAGCTCCTCGACTATGTGCTGCAGGACGAGGGCCGGCACGTGAACTTCGGCTACTTCGCCCTCAAGCGCTCGATCCCTGACATGGAGCCGGCCAAGCGCGAGCACCTCGAGGACTTCACGTTCAAGGCGTGCGACCTCATGTACGCCCGCGACGAGCGCACCGGCTTCCAGTCCATCAAGACGGTGTGGAGCGAGATGGGCTGGGACGGCGACAAGATCTGGCGGGACACCGTCGCGAACTCGCAAACCACGAAGTCCTTCAACAGCTTCCTCTTCGCCGAGAACCTCATGCCGCGCCTGCAGCGCCTGGGCCTCATCTCCTCCCGGGTCGCGCCGCGCTATCGGGCGATCGGCCTGGTGGATCGATCGTTCAGCCCTTGAGGTCGTCGACCGACTTGGGCAGCCCGCCCACCTGCTTGGGGTCGGCGGCGTAGATCGAGGGCGCGTTCCGGGTCTTGAGGTACAGACGGTCGGCGTCTTGCTTGCCGAAGAGCACCGAGCCGATCTCGGTGCCGTCGGCCCGGAACAGCGCGACCTGGAGGCTCGGCGCGTCGAGCCCGTACTTCGCCGGCTCCTCGCCGCCGGGCGCCACGAGATCCTTCCACTTCAGGCCCCGCAGGGCGTAGAGGAGGTCCTCGACCTTGCCGCTGCGCGCGGCACCCTTCGCCGGCTCGATGGCGCGCCACTCGCTCTCGCCGCTCCGCTCGAGCACAAGCCGCCGGCCCCCCGCCGTCACCTGCACGCGCTTGACGTCTTTCGGCTCGAGGCCGGAGAGCACCGTATGGTCACGGAGGTCGGTGACGGAGCGGCCCACCTCGCCCAGCGCCTTGCCGTCCACGAGCGTGACGGGCCCGCGCCCGGCGACCGCCGCGTACGCCATCGCTTGTCCGCCGCGCTGCTCCGGCGAGGGCGCCAAGAGCAGGGTTTTCCCGCCGGCGGTGTCGGTCAGGGTGACCTTCACCTCCGGCCGCGCCAGGAAGCGCGCGATCCCACTCGCGTCCTCGCTGAGGAAGGCCTGGGCGCGGAGACCCCGCACCCTGGCGAGGACGCTGCCGACCTCGACCTGGTCGGCGGAAAGCGCCTGGGGGGCGGTGATACGCCACTTGTCGTTCTCGCGCACGAGCGTGACGGGACCACGCGGGCTCTCGATGTCCAGCCGGGTGAGCTTGTCTCGGTCGAACTCGACGACGACCTTGCTGCGAATGACGGCGACGTTCTTGGGCAGCGCGGTCCACACGTCTTCGGGCAGCAGCAGCACCGAGGACTCACCCGCCCGCATGGCGTAGACGCCCTTCTTGGCGGTGTCGACCTTGCCGACGAGGAGCCCGCGCGTCGCCCGATCCTTGTCCTTGCCCGTGTGGACGGTCACCCTCAGGGGGCGGTCGAGGCCGTAGGCGTCGAGCACGGGCGGCGCCTCCGCCACGAATTCCTTCACCTTGGCCGCGCCGAGCTTCTCGAGGAAGTCGCCCACGATGTCGCCGTCGGCGGGCAGCGCGACGGGCCGGGTGAGCTTCCACCCGCCGTCCGCGGTCTCGAGCGCCAGCGTGTCGTCGCGCGTGACGACGTCGAGCCCCGTCACGTCCTTGCGGTCGAAGGCGAGAATGGCCTTGTCGCGGAAGTCGGCGACGGGCCGGGTGGCGTCGCGGAGCACGGAGTCGGGCAGGACGAAGACGGCCGGCTTGTCCCGCTCGCGGGCGTACACCCAGACGCCGGTAGGATTCTTGGCGCCGAGGGCGAGGCCGAGCTGCTTGCCGTCCTTGAGCGTGAGGGTCACCTCCGCCGCGGGCTTGTCCAGGCCGAACTCCGCCAGCGAGGCCGGCGCCGCCGCGATCTCACGGTCGATCTTGGCGGTCAACACATTGGTGAGGACCTCGTCGACAGGCCCGCGGTCGCCGCGTGCCCGCACAGGCGCCACCATCTGCCACACGTCGCCCTCGCGCTTCAGCTCGACGGACTCGGCAGGACGCTTCAGCACGACCTGGGTGACGTCCTGCGACTCCGCCGTGAACACCCGCCCCTTGCGCGTCTCCGCCTTCTCCCGCTCCGGCGCCCATCGGACCTCGTACACATAGTAAAAAACACCGAGAGCTACGAGCAGGACGGCGAGAACAGCGCTTGTCTGCCACCGCATATCAGGCGGCGCGGGTCTCGACAACGCACGGCAGGCCGTTTTTCATCGGCCTCCGCTACTGCTTGGAGCGACGCCGGACCATCGTGACGATCCCGGCCACCAGGACAAGACCGGGCAGAACGACCACCGGGAGCAAGAACACCGCCTGCGCCTGCTGCGAGTTGAGGAACACGGGGGTCTGCCGGATGTCCTTGGGCCGGATCGAGATCTGGTCCTCCTCCTCCGCGAGCCAGCTCACGGTGTTGAGAAAGAAGTCCCGGTTGCCCTGCAGGTTGAGGAACTGGTTCGCGGCGAGGTTCGACGTCCCGTAGACGACGAGCCGCGCCT
>JBGPIS010000323.1:0-3651 GCA_041484965.1 Methylomirabilia bacterium | reverse complement strand
CTTCTCGATCGGCCAGCCGCGCCAGAGCATCGCGGCCGTCTCGCGAAACGAGGGAACCATCCAGTCGGTCGGCCGGAGCGTGCAGACACTCCCCAGCTGGGAAGCCTCCTGGCCCTTGATCGGCGCGAAGGTCCCGACACGGCCCTGGCGCTGCAGGCGCACCATCCGCTCGTCGAGGCGGCGCCCGAGCACCATGAAGCGGTAGAGGGTCCGGAGCTCGTCGCGGGAGAGCTTGGGCTCGAGCGCGGCGTCGAGGCTGCCCTCGCTGTCGAGGATCGACAGATATTCGACCTGGGACCGCGGCTCGAGGACCGTTCTTGGCATGGCCGCTCCGGCGCCCTCATTTTACCTCTGGCGGAGGGCTCGTGGGTGGTGCGAAGATGCGCGCCACGGAGGGCCACGGATGTCCGACCTCACGCGGCGTCGTCTGATGATCGGTGGTGCGTTTGCACTGGCCGGCGTAGTCCTTCGCGCCTCCCGCCGCGCGGAGGCGCAGGGCGCTCGCGACGTGATTCCCCTGACGGGAGTCCGGCGATGAAGGCGATCCGCGTCCACAAGTTCGGCGGCCCCGAGGTGCTCCAGCTCGACGACGTGCCCGACCCGAAGCCGGGGCCGGGGCAGGTACTGGTCCGCATCCGGGCCGCCGGCGTGAACCCGGTGGACACCTACATCCGCATGGGGACCTACACGATGACGCCGGCACTCCCCTACATCCCGGGCGCCGACGCCGCCGGCGTCGTCGACGCGGTCGGCGACGGCGTCAAGCGCGTGAGGAAGGGCGACCGCGTCTACGTCGTGCGGACGGCTGGCCCGCCGCTGACGGGCGGCTACGCGGAGCTGGCGGTGTGCCACGAGCCGCTCGTGCAGCCGCTGCCCTCGGGCGTGTCATTTTCTCAGGGCGCCGCGGTGGCGGTGCCCTACGGCACCGCGTATCGCGGCCTCCACCACAAGGCCCACGCGCGCCCCGGGGAAACGGTCCTGGTCCACGGCGCGTCGGGTGGCGTCGGCATCGCCGCGGTCCAGCTCGCCATCGCCCACGGCATGACGGTGGTCGGGACGGCGGGGAGCGAGCGCGGGCGCACGCTCGTCCAGGAGCACGGCGCCCACCACGTCCTCGACCATACGGCGCCCGATTACCTCCAGAAGCTGATGGCGCTCACCGAGGGGCGCGGCGCCGACGTGATCCTCGAGATGCTCGCGAACGTGAACCTCCAGAAGGACCTCGACGTCGTCGCGCGCTTCGGGCGGATCATCGTGATCGGTAACCGCGGCGCGATCGAGATCAACGCGCGCGGCACGATGACGAAGGACGCGGCCATCCTGGGACTGGCGCTTCCGAACGCGACACCCGAGGAGATGGCGCAGATCCACGCCGCGCTCGGCGCGGGGCTGGCGAACGGCACGCTCAAGCCGGTCGTCGGCCAGGAGCTTCCGCTGAGGGACGCGGCGCGGGCCCACGAGGCGGTGCTGAAGCCGGGAGCGTACGGGAAGATCGTGCTGATCCCCTGACGGGGATCGCTACTTCTTGCCGCCCTGCGCCTTCCGGGCGGCCGCGGGCGCGTCGGCGCGCCCGGCTTTCGCGAGCGGCTTCTTCTCCAGGGGCGCCGGCGTCGCGGGCGTGCCGGCGGCCGCGGCGGCGACCCTCTTGGCGAGGCTCTGCTTGAGGGCTTCCATCAGGTCGATCACCTGCGCGCGCTGGGCCTGCGGCCCGACGGCGGTGACTTCCTTGCCCTCGACCTTCTGGTTCACGAGGTCGAGGACGCGCTGGCGGTACTCGTCCTGGTACTGCTCGGGGCGGAACGCGTCCTTCGAGAGGCCGTTGATGAGCTGGAGCGCGAGGTCGAGCTCGCCGTCCTTGATCTTCGCGGACTCGCCCTTGTCGATCTCGCCGAAGTTCCGCACCTCGTCGGCGAAGTACATGGTGTGGAGCATGAGGCCGCCCTGCGCCGGGCGGATCAGCACGAGGCTCTCCTTGCCACGCATGACGAACTTGGCGAGGGCGACGCGCTCGTGCTTCTCCATCGCGTCGGCGAGGAGGCGGTACGCCTTGTCGCCGCCCTTGTCGGGCCCGAGGTAGTAGGTCTTCTCGAAGTAAATCGGGTCCACGGACTGGAGCGGCACGAACTCGGCGATGTCGATCATCTTCGAGGCTTCGCCCTCGAGTGCCCGGAGCTCGTCGTCGGCCACGCGCACGTACTGGTCCTTGACGAACTCGTAGCCGCGGACGAGCGCCGCGCGCTCCACCACCTCGTTGCAGGTCGGGCAGAAGGTCTGCTGCTTGATGCGCGAGCCGCACTTGGCGTGGAGCAGGTTGAACGAGACGGTGCCCGACGAGGCTGCCGTGTAGAGCTTGATCGGGATCGAGACCAGCCCGAACGAGATCGTCCCCGAGCCGATGGAATGCGCCGGCATCGTTTGCACGATAGCACGAGGGTCCCTATGATGCGCAAAGGCTTGACGATGTCCCATGGATAGCGTGCGCGCGCCCTCGGAAAGACCACATGTCGGGGTCCTGACGGTCCTCGCGGCGCTCGTTCTCATCGGGTTCGTGGTCCTGATCGCGTGGCTCCACCACGCGGCGTCCCGCGTGGTGGACGTGGCCGAGCCCGAGCGGGCGCTCGGTGTCGTCGTCGCGCGCTCGCTGGACCTCGACGAGGGGATCGAGGCCGCGCCCGCGTGGGAGCGGTGGCTCTACGAGGCTCTGCTCGGCGGCCGCCAGGAGGACCTCGCCCAGGCGATCCGCTGGTACGAGGAGCTCGCGACGCCCTCGCTCGATTGTCCCGACCTCCGCGTGGAGCTCACCATCCTCGAGGGCGAGGCGGAACGGCTCCAGCGCCTCCGCGCCCACGTCGGGCAGTGGAAGCGGTGTGGTGACCCGTCCTCGTCCGTGGTCGCTCTCGTCACCGCCGCGTATCTCGACGGCGAGCTCGAGCCCGGCACCGACGCGCGCGCGGAGCTGGCCGCCGCGCTCCCGCCCGGCTGGTTCCGAGACCGGCTCGCGCTCCGCGTGGCGACGCGCGTCGGTGACGCCGAGCTGGCCGAGGGCGCGCGGGCGGGGCTCGCCGCGCGCGGGCGGACGCTCCGCGCGCGTCTCCGCGTCTTCGCGGTCGTGGACGCGCTGGTGCTCGTCGCCGGGCTCGCGGCGCTGGTGGCTCTTGGCGCGGGGTCGGGGAAGCCGGACCGAGGTGTGGGTGGCCCGAGCCTGGCGCGGGTCGGCTCCGCCCCGCTTCCGCCGTCGTGGAGTGGCCGCGCCGGCGCGGTGGTGCTCATTCGGGGCGGGGCGCTCGGCGCCGTGCTCATGACCGCGGTCTATCTCGTTCCGGTGGACGGCCCGGGCCGCGAGGTTCTCCGGGTCGTCGTCGCGACGGCGGGGAACCTCGCCTTCGTGCCGGTGATCCTCATGGCGCGCCGGCGGCTCCTGAAGCCGGCGGGCCTCGGCGTGCGCGTCGGCTTCGGCCTCGTGCCGTCGCGGCGGGGCGTCGGGCCGCTCCTGACGGTGCTGCTCGTGCTGCTCACGCTGGGACAGGCGGGTGAGTGGGCGCTCGGGCTCGTCGGGCGGGCGCTCGATCTCTCGTCGCACTGGACGGAATGGTTCGAGCCGGGGCTCGCGTGGGGGAGCCCGGCAGTCGTTGCCATCACCGTGCTCGATGT
>JBGPIS010000322.1:0-3665 GCA_041484965.1 Methylomirabilia bacterium | reverse complement strand
GGTCCGATCCAGGCGGGTGCTGAATTCTCCCACCGTCGCAGCGAAGAAGCTGAGTCCGGCTCGCGGACTTCGCTCGATGAGGTCTCGCAGACTCCGGTGATCGAGCCCGAGTAGCACAGCGTCGGTCTCCGCACGGACCGTCGCCGAACGTCGTAGACCCCCGAAGACGTTCATCTCACCAAAGAAATCCCCGGGCTCCATTACGGCGAGCACCTCTTCCGCTCTCCCAGGGACCTCCTTAGAGAGGGCCACTCTTCCCTCCTGGACCAAGAACATCTCCTCTCCGCGGTCTCCCTCCTCATAGAGGACCTGCCACTTCCGGAGCCGCCGCAGCCTCGTGCGCTCGGCCAAATGGGCGATGTCCTCCCGCGAGAACCCGCTGAACAGGCGCACTCTTGCCAAGAAGGACGCTGTCTCTGGGCCAAACGACTCGTGAGAGAGGGGGTCTCGCTCGACGATGGCGAAGCCGACCGAGGTCAACGGCCCGTCAATCGCGCGCAGACGGCGCTCCGATCGACGACGTTCGCGGTCAAGCCTGGCGGCGGATCGACGCCGATCTTGGTGACGTCGGTCAAGCACAACCTGCACATGCTCGACGTCCACGCGGTGTTGCTTGAGTAACTCGTAGATCTCCGGTCGCCTTCGCTCGACGACGAACAGCACCTTCCCCGTACGCGGTTCTCCCATAGTTCCTCCACCGACGGCCTGGCGCGCTCAGTCCTCGCGATGATCCGAGCCTCGGACCTTGTAACCCAGAACGCCAGGGAGGGCAATATGTGAGTTGGGCAACCGCCCCGCGCATGGCGGGCTCAATCTCGACTAGAATCGCGACGACGACCCAGGCAGGCGGAGGAGAGCGTGCACAAGAGCGAGGAGCGCATTCTCATCACCCACGTCGGCAGCCTGCCGCGGCCCCCGGCACTCCGTGATCTCCTGGTCCGGCAGGACCGCGGCCAGTCCATCGACCCGGCCGCGCTCGAACGAGAGATCGACGCCGCCATGCGGCGGGCGATCGAGAGGCAGCTCGAGGTCGGCGTCGACGTCGGCAATGACGGCGAGCAGCCGCGTCCAGGCTTCTCGACCTATGTGGCCCGGCGAATGCGGGGATTCGGGGGCGAGAGTCGCCGCTCCCTCGCCCGTGATCTGATCGACTTCCCGGACTACGCCGCGATGCTCGAGGTCCGTCGGCGTTCGGCGGCGCGGATCGGCAATGCCCCGCAAGCGCTCGCCGAGGTCGAGTACACGGACCTGGCCGAGGCCACCCGGGAGTGCGAGCTCTTCCTCCGATATACGGATGCGCACCCGACGAAGTTCGCCGAGCGCTTCATGACGGCGGCCTCACCAGGCGTCATCGCCACGATCCTGCTCTCGGCCTACTACGACTCCCACGAGCGCTACGTCATGGCGCTCGCCAGGGAGATGCGGAAGGAGTATGAGCTCATCCACTCGTACGGCCTCCTCCTCCAGGTCGATTGCCCCGACCTCGCCATGGAGCGGGCGCGATTCTTCCAGCACGACCCCCTCGATCGCTTTCTGCAGATGGTGGAGCTCCACATCGCCGCGCTCAACCGCGCGACCACGAGCATCCCGCCCGAGCGGATCCGCCTGCACGTGTGCTGGGGGAACTACGACGGTCCGCACACCCACGACGTGCCGCTCGAGGCCATCCTGCCCCTCCTGTATCAGGCGCGCGTCGGCGCGCTGTCCCTTCCGCTCGCGAACCCGCGCCACCAGCACGAGTACCGGGTGTTCAAGCGCGCTCCGCTGCCCGACTCCATGGTCTTCCTTCCCGGCGTCATCGACACCACGACGAACTACGTCGAGCATCCCGAGGTCGTCGCCGACCGCATCGGGCAAGCAGTCGACGCGGTCGGCGACCGGACGCGCGTGATCGCGTCGACGGACTGCGGGTTCGGCACCTTCGCCGGCTCCGAGATGGTCGCGCACAGCGTCGTCTGGGCCAAGCTCCGGGCACTCAAGGACGGCGCCGAGATCGCCACCCACAGACTCTGGGGCTGACCCGAGAAGCCAACCCATGACCGAGCCTGTTCGTGTTCATCTGCGGATTCCCGGGACGGCGCCGATGCCCGAGCTCATGACCCTCATCCGGAGCGTCGAGGCGGCGGGCTTCGACGGCGTCGGGATCCTCGACAGCCAGATGCTCTGCCGCGACACCTTTGTCACCCTCGGCCAGGCGGCCCTCCACACGTCACGGCTCGCCCTCTTCCCCGCGGTCACGAATCCCTTCACGCGCCACGCGTCGGTGCTCGCGGGCGCGATCCAGACGGTCGAGGAGCTCGCGCCGAACCGCGTCAAGTTCGTGATCGGCACCGGCTATACGTCGGCGAGCACGATCGGGCGCAAGCCCGCGACGCTCGCCGAGATGCGCGCGTGCATCACCACGGTGAAAGCCCTGCTCGCTGGCGAGAGCGTCGACTTCGGCGGCACGCGAGGGCGGCTCGGCTACGCCGGGGGGCGACACATCCCGGTCCTGATGGCGGCGTCGGGACCGAAGGCGATCGAGGTCGCGGCCGAGATCGCGGACGGCGTGCTCCTGCTGGTGGGGTTCAACCGGGGCATCGTCGAAACGGCTCTCGCACATCTCGAGCGTGGGGCCCGCCGGGCCGGACGCCGCCTCGAGGACCTCGAGATCATCTGGGCGGTGCGGACGGGGACGGCGACAACCGTCGAGGCGGCGCGTCGAGCGGCGCGGCCGACCGCGGTCCACTGGGGGATCCTTCGCTGGGGAGGCCACTGGCTCGGGCCCGCCGGGCTCCGCGTCCCGCAGCTCGAGATTCCAGACGCCGTGTGGAAGGTCTATCCCGATCTCTCGCACGCTCAGGACTGGGAAGCGGCCATCGCGGCGACCTCCTTCGTGTCGGACGAGGTCGTCGCGCAGCTCTGTGATGCGCTCGGGCTCATCGGGACGCCTGATGACTGCGCCGGACGGATCGTCGAGATGACCAAGCTCGGCGTGCAGAACCTCTACCTGATGCCGTTGCAGACGTTCGCGGCACCCGAGCCCGAGGTCCGTGCGTTCCGTGACGTCGTGTTCCCGCGCCTGCGAGCGGCCGGTCTCCGCTCGGCGTGATGCCCGCGCGCGCTTCGTTCTTGCCGCGCCGCGCGCCCCGTCCCCGGACGGCGCGCTACACGGCGAGGTAGCCGCCGTCGACGACCAGCTCCGTTCCGGTGATATACGACGCCTCGTCCGACGCCAGGAAGAGCACGGCGTAGGCCACCTCCTCCACCCGCCCCTCCCGCTTCATCGGCACGGCTCTGAGCGTCTTCTCGCGCCAGGCCGGATCGGCCGACGCCTTGGACGTCCGCATCGGGGGCATGATGCCGGGATGCACCGAGTTGACCCGGATGCCGTCCTTCGCGTACTGCACGGCGGCCGACTTGGTCATGAGGCGCACGGCGCCCTTCGAGGCGTTGTACCCCATGTGGATCTTGTCCTGGCCGACGAAGCCCGAAATGGACGAGATGTTGACGATGGCGCCCCGGCCGGCCTGCTGCATGGCCGGGATCGCGTACTTCATGCCGAGGAAGACACCTTTGGCGTTCACGGTCATGAGGGTGTCCCGGGCCGCCGTGCTCATGGTGTCGGGATCGAACGTGCCGCTGATCCCCGCGTTGTTCACCAAGACGTCGAGCTTGCCGAAGCT
>JBGPIS010000321.1:0-3674 GCA_041484965.1 Methylomirabilia bacterium | reverse complement strand
GTTCCTGGGTGTGCTGTGCGACGAAGTGGACTATCCCGCCAGCGCTCTGAGGAAACGCAAGTGGACCGACACGCTGTATCCGGTGACTCGGCAGACGCTTGAGACCCTCATCCAGAGCCTCCTGCCAGGACGCAGAGTCGAAGGTGATCTGCTGATCAGGGACCATGAGAAGATCGCGGGCTTTGTCTGCGCGCTCACCGCGCTCTGCGTCGCGACGAACAGGTTCGTCGCAGTCGGCGCGGAACGCGACGGATACATCCTCCTGCCCCCGCGCGAACTGTGGGGAGCCGAAGCGCAGTCCGAAATGCCGTGGGCGGAGCGCGAGCTGCGCGCCAATGTCGGCCGCGTCGCTGAGGTTCTCCCGGGGTGGGCTCCTGCCATCTACAGCGACGGCGCCAGGTGGATAGGATGAAAAAATTCTTCGTCGTCGACGGCCACTCGCAGCTCTTCCGCGCCTACCACGCGATCGACTACCTCTCCACCTCCAAGGGAATCCCGTCCCACGCCGTCCTGATCCTCAGCACCATGCTCTGGAAGCTCCTCCGAGAGGAGCAGCCCGACTACCTGGCGATCGCCTGGGACCCGCCGGGCCCGACGTTCAGGGACGCGCTCTCGGCCGAATACAAGGCGACGCGCGCGCCGATGCCCGACGACCTCGTCCGCCAGCTTCCCTACGCGCGGCGCCTCCTCGAGGCGCTCCGGATCCCGGCGCTCGAGGTCGCGGGCTTCGAGGCCGACGACGTGCTGGCGACGCTCGTCGAGCGCGCGCTGGCGCGCCCCGACGTCGAGATCGTCGTCGTGAGCGGTGACAAGGACCTGCTCCAGCTCGTCGGCCCGCGCGTCCGCGTCCTGTCCGTCTCGGGACGCACCGGCGAGCCCGTGCTCTACGACGCGGCCAAGGTGCGCGAGCGTTGGGGCGTCGAGCCCGGCCAGATTACCGACGTGCTCGCCCTCATGGGTGACGCGATCGACAACATCAAGGGCGTGCGGGGCGTGGGCGAGAAGACCGCGGTGAAGCTGATCTCCCAGTTCGGCTCGGTGGACCGGCTCTACGAGAACCTCACGCTCGTCACCGGCAAGCTCCGCGAGACCCTCGCCACGGGGCGGAAGGACGCGCTCCTGTCGCGCGAGCTCGCGACGCTGAACCGCCAGGTGCCGCTCGCCTTCGACCTCGACGCCTTCCGCCGCGCGGAGCCGGACTGGACGAAGCTCCGGGCGCTCTGGACCGAGCTCGAGTTCACGCGCCTGCTCAAGGACGTGCCGGCAACGGCCGCGCCCCTCGGCGATGAAACGGTGGCCGTGCTCGACGACGCCGCGGCGGTGGCGGCGTGGCTCGCGCGGGTGCCCGCCGGCGGGCTGCTCGCGCTCGCCTGGGCGGGCGAGCCGCGCCCGCCCGAGCCGCGCATCGACGGCCTGGCCCTCTTCCATCCCGACACGGGCGCGGCCGAGGCTGCGCTCGCCGCGACGCCGGAGGCGCTCGCCGGGTGCGCGCTCGTCGCCCATGACGCGAAGCCGCTCGTCGAGGCGTGGCTCGCCCGCGCCGCCGCGCCGCCCGCGGTCGAGGACACGGCCCTCGCGGCGTATCTCCTGAACCCGGCGCGCACGGCCTATCGACTCGAGGAGCTGTGCGTCGAGACGTTCGGCGCGGGCCCGCCGCCGCTCCCCCCCGCGCCGGGCGGCGACCTCGGGCGCGTGCTGGCGGCCCGGGCCCGCTGGGGGCATCGGTACTGGGCGCACGCGGCGGCCGAGCTCCGGGCCAAGGACCTCTGGAAGATCTACGAGGAGATCGAGCGCCCGCTGGTCCCCGTGCTCGCGGTCATGGAGCGCCACGGCATCCGCGTGGACCCGGCGCGCCTCGAGGCCTTCGCCAAGGAGCTCGAACGGAACCTCGACAACCTGACGCGCGAGATCTACCAGCTCGCGGGCGAGGAGTTCACGATCGCCTCGCCCAAGCAGCTCGCCCACATCCTGTTCGAGACCCTGAAGCTGCCGGCCCGGCGACGCACCAAGACGGGCTACTCGACCGACGCCGACGTCCTCACGGAGCTGGCGCTCGGCCACCCGCTCCCGGCGAAGATCCTCGAGCATCGGAGCCTCGCCAAGCTCAAGGGCACCTACGCCGACACGCTCCCGCTTCTCGTGAATCCGGGGACCGGCCGCATCCACACGACCTTCAACCAGCTCGTGGCGGCGACGGGGCGGCTCAGCTCCCAGGAGCCCAATCTCATGAACATCCCGATCCGGACCGAGCTCGGCCGCCGGATCCGGGCCGCGTTCATCCCCGAAGAGGGCTGGCGCTTCGTCGCCGCCGACTATTCCCAGATCGAGCTCCGGATCCTGGCTCACCTGTCCGGGGAACCGGCCATCATCGAGTCCTTCCGGCGGGGCGAGGATATCCACACGCGCACCGCGTGCGAGGTCTTCAAGGTGAAGCCCGAGGAGGTCACGGGGCTCCAGCGCACGATCGCCAAGAGCGCGAACTACGCGATCCTCTACGGCGTGTCCGCCTTCGGCCTCTCGCAGGCGACGAAGATCGACCAGAAGGAGGCGCAGAAGTACATTAGCGACTACTTCGCCAGCCATCCCCGGGTCCGCGCCTTCATCGACCGGACGCTCGCGGAGGGGCGCGAGCGCGGCTACGTGACGACGCTGCTCGGCCGCCGCCGCTATCTCCCCGACCTCACGAGCGGCAACCCGGTCGCGCGCAACGCGGCCGAGCGTATGGCCATGAACGCGCCAGTCCAAGGAACTGCCAGCGACATGATCAAGATCGCGATGGTGCGCGTCCAGGCGGCGCTGCAGTCCCGGAAGCTGCGCGCCCGGATGCTGCTGCAGGTGCATGACGAGCTCCTCTTCGAGGCGCCGCCCGAGGAGGTGCCCTCGGTCGAGGCGCTCGCGCGCGAGATCATGGAGTCGGCGCTGCCGCTCCAGGCGCCCGTCGTCGTGGACGTGAAGACGGGGAAGGACTGGGCCGAGGTATGAGCCGGAAGTTCCTGCTCGTCGGGCTCACCGGCGGCATCGCCACGGGCAAGTCCACCGTTTCCGACGCCTTCCGCCGGCTCGGCTGCGTGATCATCGACGCCGACGTGCTCGCGCGCGAGGTGGTGGAGCCGGGCGAGCCCGCGTACCAGGAGATCGTCGCCGAGTTCAGCCGCGACGTGCTCGCGCCCGGCGGCGCGCTCGACCGGAAGAAGCTCGGCGCGCTCGTCTTCGCCGACGCCGACAAGCGCCGGCGGCTCGAGGCGATCACGCATCCGCGGATCCGCGAGCGCTTCCTGCGGCGCGTGCAAGATTTGACGGACCGCGATTACGGCGGCATCGCCCTCTTCGACGCGCCGGTGATGATCGAGAGCGGGGGCTACACGACCATGGACCGCCTGGTCGTCGTCGTCGCCGACCCCGCCACGCAGCGCGCGCGGGCCGTCGCGCGCGACGGTGACCGCGAGGACATCGAGCGGCGGATCGCGAGCCAGATGCCGCTCGGCGAGAAGGCGAAGCTCGCCGACTACGTCATCGACAACTCGGGCGACCGCCCCGCCACACGCGAGCAGGTCCGGAAGGTCCACGCCGCGCTGCTCGCCGACCTCCGCGCGCGCCAGGCGTCCCGGTCGTGAGGGCGCGCGCCCGCGCCGTGGCCCCGCGCTGAGCCAGCGCCGCGCGCTCGGCCAGCACTT
>JBGPIS010000320.1:0-3690 GCA_041484965.1 Methylomirabilia bacterium | reverse complement strand
GTCGACGCCGGCGTCGGGGCAACCCGCTGAAACACGGGTCTCGGAGGGCACGTCCCGGACCCTGGTCCCGCTGCCGGCGCCGCGCGCCGAGAGCGGCCGCGGGCTCGGGGAGACGATCCAGCGCCGCGGCTCGACGCGGCAGTTCGGTCATGAGCCGCTGTCGGCGCTCGAGCTCTCGACGGCGCTGTGGGCCGCCACGCGCGCCATCGACGCCGACGTCCCGTCGGGCCTCGTGGACCTCTATCTCCTCGTCAACGCGGTCACCGACGTCCCGGCGGGCGCCTACGTCTATCGCCGCGCCGCGCACGCGCTCGAGCCCCTCAGGGCGGGGGAGCTCCGCCGCGAGTCGGCGCGCCTCTGCCTCGAGCAGCCGCTGGGCGGGGACGCCGCGGCGGTCATCTACTTCCTCGCGCCGCTCGACGCGATCCTCGGGACGTACGGCGACCGCGGCTATCGCATCGCCAATCTCGAGGCCGGGCTCGGCGGCGGGCGCGCGTACCTCGCGGCATACGCGCAGGGGTTCGGCGCCACGGGCCTCACGTTCTACGACCGCCTCGTGGTCGAGTTCTTTTCCCCCCATGCCGCGGGGAAGGACGCCATCTTCGTCACGGCGCTCGGCCGTTCGGCCGGCGGCGGCCGTGTTACCATTGAGACGACGCTCACTCTGCCAGGGAGGCCGTCCGCATGAAGAAGTACCAGCTGATGGCGCCGGGCCCGACGCCGGTGCCGAGCGAAGTGCTCCTCGCCATGGCGCAACCGATGATCCACCACCGGACGCCGCAGTACGAGGCGCTGTTCATCGAGGTGCGCGCCGGGCTCAAGAAGCTCTTCCAGACGCAGGCGGACGTGCTCCCGCTCGCGTGCTCGGGCACGGGCGCGATGGAGGCGGCCGTCGTCAACACGCTCTCCGTCGGCGACACCGTCGCCCTCGTGCGCGCCGGGAAGTTCGCCGACCGCTGGCTGGAGATCTGCAAGACGTACGGCGTCGACGTCCTCGAGCTCCCGGCGCCGTTCGGCCAGAGCGTGCCCGCCGAGCGCGTCGCCGCGACGCTCCGGGCGCATCCCCGCATGACGGCGGTGCTCACGCAGCACAGCGAGTCGTCCACGGGCGTGCTCCACGATGTGCGCGGCTACGCCGCGGCGACCCGCGGCACCGACGCGATCCTGATCGTCGACGCGGTCTCGAGCCTCGGGATCGCCGACCTGCCGATGGACGGCTGGGGCGTGGATGTCGTCGTGTCGGGCTCGCAGAAGGGGCTCATGCTGCCGCCCGGCATGGCATTCTGCGCCCTCAGCGAGAAGGCGTGGGCGAAGAGCAAGACCTCGACGATCCCGAAGTACTACTTCAACCTCGCCGAAGAGCGGAAGAGCGTCGCCAAGAACGAGGCGCGTTTCACCCCGGCGGTCAGCCTCATCATCGGGCTCCGCGAAGTGCTGCGCATGCTCGACCGGGAGGGCCTCGCGAACGTCTTCAAGCGCCACGACCGGCTGGCGCGCGCCACGCGCGCGGGCGTCGAGGCCCTCGGCCTCGAGCTCTTCGCCAAGGCGACGCCGAGCCCGGCGCTCACCGCGGTCGCCGCGCCCGAGGGCGTGGACGGCGAGAAGATCGTCGCCGTCTACTCGCAGGCGCACAACATCACGATCGCGGGCGGGCAGGGGGAGATGAAGGGCAAGATCTTCCGCCTCGGCCACATGGGCTACGCCGCCGAGTTCGACGTGATCGTCGCGCTCTCGGCGCTCGAGCAGGTGCTCGCCGACCTCGGCCAGCCGGTCGACTTCGGCGCCAGCGTCCGCGCCGCGCAGAAGATCTTCGCCGAGAAATCGTGAAGCGCGTCCTCGTCACCGACGGCCTGCACGGCGTCGGCGTCGACGCGCTCCGCAAGCACGGCCTGGAGGTCGACGCGGTCGGGACCCTCGGCGAGCCCGAGCTGGTCTCCCGCGTCGGCGAGTACGAGGGCCTCATCGTCCGTAGCGCCACCAGGGTCACCCGCGGCGTCGTCGGGGCGGGCCGCCGGCTCGAGGTCGTGGGGCGCGCCGGCGCGGGCGTGGACACGATCGACGTGGACGCGGCGACGGAGCGCGGCATCGTCGTGATGAACACGCCCGGCGCCAACACGACCGCGGTCGCCGAGCACACGCTGGCGCTGCTGCTCGCGCTCGCGCGGCGCGTGCCCGCCGCCGACCAGGCGCTCAAGGCAGGCCGCTGGGAGAAGAGCCGGCTCCAGGGCGTCGAGCTCCTGGGCAAGACGCTCGGCGTGCTGGGGCTCGGGCGCATCGGCTCGGAAGTCGCGCGGCGCGCGGCGGGCTTCCGCATGCACGTGATCGCCTACGATCCCTACCTCACGCGCGAGGCCGCCGAGCGCCTGGGCGTCGAGCCCGTCGAGCTCGACGAGCTCCTCGCGCGCTCGGACTTCATCTCGATCCACGTGCCCCTCACCGGCGACACCCGCCACCTCCTCGGCGAGGCGGAGCTCGCGCGTGTCAAGCCCGGCCTGCGGCTGATCAACTGCGCCCGCGGCGGCCTCGTGGACGAGCGCGCGCTCGCCGAGGCCATCCACGCGGGCCGCGTCGCGGGCGCCGCGCTCGACGTCTTCGAGCAGGAGCCGCCGCCCCTCGACCACCCGCTGCTCCGGCTCGAGCAGGTGATCGTCACGCCGCACCTCGGCGCCGCGACCGACGAGGCGCAGACGGCCGTCGCGCTCGCGATCGCCGACCAGGTGGCGGACGCGCTCCTGCGCGGTGTCATCGTCAACGCGGTGAACCTGCCCTCGATCGACGCCGAGACCCACCGCGAGCAGGCGCCCTGGCTCGGCCTCTCGGAGAAGATGGGCCGCTTCCTCGCCCAGATGGCGGAGGGGCGGATGGAGGAGGCGCGGCTCACCTACGCGGGCGAGCTCGCCGGGCGCTCGCCGGCGTCGCTGACGCTCGCGTTCCTCCGCGGGCTCCTCGGCACGATCCTCTCCGAGCACGTCACCGACGTGAACGCGATGCTGATCGCCAAGGCGCGGGGGCTCCGGGTGAGCGAGACCTCCACGACGGAGGCCGCCGACTACGCGAGCCTCGTCACCGCCGAGCTCCGCACCGACCGCGGCGCCGCGTCGGTCGCGGGCGCCGTGTTCTTCAAGCGCGAGGCGCGGTTCGTTCGGATCGACGGCTATCCGCTCGAGGCGCTGCCGCAGGGGTGGATGCTCGTCTTCGCCAACCTCGACGTCCCGGGCGTGATCGGCCGGATCGGCACGCTCTGCGGGCGGCACGGGATCAACATCGCCGGCATGCAGCTCGGGCGCGAGCGGCGCGGCGGCCGCGCCGTCTCCATCCTCAACATCGACGACCCGATGCCGGCCGCCGCCCTCGACGAGATCCGAGCGATGCCGGACATCGTCTTCGCCAAGCTCGTTCACCTGTAGCCGCCCCGGCAGCGGGCCGGGAGGCCATCCTCGACCACGCTAGCTCTCCCCGTGCCCGTAGCGTCGTTGGCTTGCCGACCGAATGACCCGCAGAAGCCACGGGTCTCCAAGGCCCGCCCGCCCCGCTGCCGGGGCGGCTACGTTTTTCTCGCATCAGAGGCTACAATAGTGGGTTGTGAGCAAGCTCAGGCTGTTCGTCATACGGCACGGGGAAACCGCGTGGTCGCGAGAGCGGCGCTTCGCCGGCTCGCGGGACGTCCCGCTCGTCGAAGAAGGCCTGCGC
>JBGPIS010000319.1:0-3722 GCA_041484965.1 Methylomirabilia bacterium | reverse complement strand
TGACGCACGGCCGCCACGAAGCGCTCGCCGAAGGTCTCGAGCTTCCAGTCCCCCACGCCCTTCACCGCGCGGAAGTCCTCGAGCGTCATCGGTCGCGCGCGCGCCATGTCCCGGAGTGACGCGTCCGAGAAGATCAGGTACGGCGGGACGCCCCGCTCCCCCGCGATCTTCCGTCGAACCACGCGGAGCGCTTCGAACACCCCCTGATCCGCCACCTCGGAGTCCCCGGCGGGTGAAGCGCTCTCCGGAACCCGATGCGGGGCCCGGGCCGAGGACGCCCGGCCCGGCTTCGCGGCGGACGCGACCGGCGGCGCGACGGCGCTCGTCAGCGGCGCCGCCGCGGCTTCGCCGCGGAGAATCGCGTGCCCGCTGGGCGTCACGAGCAGGGTCGGGTACTCGTCATCGGATCGCGCGAGGTGGCCTTGGGCCATGAGTTGGTCGATCCAGGCGCGGATCTGGGACTTCTTCTCGCCACGGAGGCTGCCGTACGCCGCGAGGCGCTCGTGGCCGAGCTGGGCGATGCGGGCGGTGGAGGCGCCGCACAGCACGTCCGCGACGTGGGCGGCGCCGAAGCGCCCCCGCAGCTCGGCCGCGCCGCCGAGGATCTTCGCCGCGATCTCCGGGGTGTCTCCGCCTTGCACCGTCTCGCCGAGGCAGACGTCGCAGGCGCCGCAGCTCGGCGCGGGGTAGGGCTGGCCGAAGTACGTCACGAGCGCCCGGTGGCGGCACACCGCGTCCTGGCAGAACGCATACATCTCGCCGAGCTTGCGCAGCGCCCCCGGCGGGGGCGGATCGCCCAGCACCGACTTCCAGAGCCCGTAGTCGGCCCCGCTGTGCAGCAGCAGGCACTCGGCCGCGAGGCCGTCGCGACCCGCGCGCCCCGCCTCCTGCTGGTAGTGCTCGAGCGACTTCGGCATCCCCGCGTGGATCACGTAGCGCACGTCGGAGCGGTCGATGCCCATGCCGAAGGCGACGGTGGCGACGACGATGTCGGCACGCTCGTGAATGAACGCCTCCTGGTTGGCGCGCCGCTCGTCGTCCGCTAGCCCCGCGTGGTAGCGCAGCGCCTTCAGCCCGCGGCGGGTGAGCGCCGCCGTCAGCTCGTCCACATCGGCCCGGCGGATGCAGTAGATGATCCCGGCCTGCCCCCGGTGGCGCGCGATCGTGGCGAGCACCTGGGCGAGCCTGTCGGTGCGCGGACACACGCGGTAGACGAGGTTGGGCCGATCGAAGGCGCCGACGAGCACGAGCGGGTCCCTGAGCTTCAGCTCGGCGATGATGTCGGCGCGGACCTTCGGCGTCGCCGTCGCGGTGTAGGCATGCACCGCCACGCCCGGGAACGCCTCGCGCAGCACGGAGAGCTGCCGGTACTCCGGACGGAAGTCGTGACCCCACTGGCTGATGCAGTGCGCCTCGTCCACCGCGATGTACGCCGGCTTCGCGCGCGCCAGCCACTCCGCGAAGCCCTCCATCACCAGGCGCTCCGGCGCCACGTAGAGGAGCTGGTAGCGGCCGGCGCCGAGGCCGCGGCGCACCTCCGCGCGCTCCGCCTGCGTTTGACTGCTGTTGAGGAAGGCGGCGGGCACGCCCGCCTCACGCAGGCCGTCCACCTGGTCCTTCATCAGCGCGATGAGCGGCGAGACGACGACGGCCAGGCGCTGGAGATGCGCGGCGGGCGCCTGATAGCAGAGCGACTTGCCGCCGCCCGTTGGCAGCACCACCATGGAGTCGCGTCCGTCGAGGATGGCGGCGATGGCCTCGGCCTGCAGCGGGAGAAGGCGATCGTAACCCCAGACGCGCCGGACGGTCTCCTGGACGAACTCAGCCTGGATGATGGCGGCATCATAGCCGAACACCAACTGAGCGGCTGGACGTCTATTATAACTGGACGTCTATTATAATCAGTGGAGAGCCCGACGAGAGGGGGTGAGCCCATGGCGAAAGGCAAGAGCATGCAGAAGGAAAAGAAGAAGCCGAAGAAGAAGAAGTAGGGTCGGATGACCCGCCCGCTCCTGCTCAGCTGTGAGGCGGTCAGCAAGGCCTATGGGACCCGGTCGCTCTTCGACGATCTGTCGTTCGGATTGTTCGAAGGCGACCAGGCCGGTCTCGTCGGCCCCAATGGCTCCGGCAAGTCCACCCTCCTCCAGATCCTCACCGGCATCACGACGCCCGACCGCGGCTCCCGCTCGCTACGCGGCGGCGTCCGTGTCGGATATGTGCCCCAGGACCCCGTCTTCCCCGCCGGTCGCACGGTCGACGACGTCGTGAGAGCGGCGCTGGCTGGCGTGGACGAGGAGGACCGGCCCGGCCGCATCGCGCAGGCCCTCGGCCGCGCCGGGTTCACGGACGGGCGCGCGGACGTCGACACGCTGTCAGGCGGCTGGAAGAAGCGGCTCGCCATTGCGCGCGAGCTGGCGGCCGCGCCCGACATCCTCTTGATGGACGAACCTACCAATCACCTCGATGTGGAAGGCATCCTGTGGCTCGAGGACGTTCTGACCGAGCGCGCGCGGGCATTCCTCACGGTGAGCCATGATCGTTACTTCCTCGAGCATGTGGCGACGCGAATGCTCGAGCTGAACCGCGTCTATCCCACCGGCCTGTTCGAGACTGAGGGTCGATACAGCGAGTTCCTGGCGCGCCGCGACGAGTTTCTGTGCGGGCAGGCCGCCTATGAGGAATCTCTGGCCAACACCGTGCGGCGCGAGATCGAGTGGCTCCGCCGCGGCGCCAAGGCGCGCTCCACCAAGGCGAAGGGGCGCATCAAGGAGGCCGGACGGCTCATCGAGGAGCTGGAGGACAGCCGGGCGCGCGGCGTCACGGCCACGGCGGGGATCGACCTCACGTCCTCGCAGCGCCGGACGCGCCGGCTGCTGGTCGCGCGCGGCCTGACGAAGTCGCTCGGCGGCCGGCGGCTCGTCAGCGATCTCGACCTCGTCATCGCGCCGGGCACGCGCGTCGGCCTGATCGGCCCGAACGGCAGCGGTAAGACCACGCTGCTGAATTTGATAGCGGGCACGCTGCCGCCCGACGCCGGCGAGATCGAGCGCGCGGACGACCTGCGCGTAGTACGCTTCGAGCAGGAGCGCGGCGGCCTCGATCCCGCTCAGAGCCTTCGCCGGGCGCTCGCGCCCGAGGGCGACGCCGTCACGTGGCAGGGCCGCAGCGTCCACGTCGCCGCGTGGGCCAAGCGCTTCTTGTTCCGACCCGAGCAGCTCGAGGTGCCCGTTGGCCGCCTGTCGGGCGGTGAGCAGGCCCGCATCCTCATCGCGCGCCTGATGCGAGAGCCCGCCGACCTGCTCATCCTCGACGAGCCCACCAACGACCTCGACATCCCGACGCTCGAAGTGCTCGAGGACAGCCTCGCGGAGTTCGACGGCGGGCTCGTCCTCGTCACTCACGACCGCTTCATGCACGAGCGCGTGTCCACGGTGATCCTCGCCCTCGACGGCCGTGGCGGGACGGCGACGTTCGCCGATTACGCGCAGTGGGAAGCGGCCCGAAGCGCTGCCGGGCCGGCGCCGCGCAAGGCGACTTCACCCACGTCCGAGTACCCGCGCCTTCGGCCGAAGCGTCTCGGTTATCGCGAGCAGCGTGAGTGGGACGGCATGGAGCGGGCGATCCGGGATGCGGATCGCGCCGTCGAGGCGTGCCAGCGTGGGGTGGAAGACCCGGCGATCGCCTCCGACCCGACAGCACTCCAGCAGCGGTACGCCGCGGTC
>JBGPIS010000318.1:0-3734 GCA_041484965.1 Methylomirabilia bacterium | reverse complement strand
CGGCACTATCCCCACCTCAACCTGAGTCACATCCACGTGATGCGCAATGACATCCATGCCGCCGTCCGTGAGCTACGCGCCGTGGTTGAGATCGAGCCTGCACACACCACCGCGCGGCGCGAGCTGCACCGCCTCCTGGGCATGCTGAATTGATCGACGTCGGGGGGAGCGACCGCCGCTCCGCCCCGACATCCCCCGGGGTCTCACCGCCATGGTGATTCATTCAGACGCCCTGAGCGCGCTGGATCTCCCCGAGGCTCCCCTCCTCTTCGGCTGGGAGCGGAGCCCCGGACTCGTGGCCGCCACGCTCACCGGCCACGGTGACGCCATGCGCCTCTACTGTCGACTACCGGCGACTGCAACGCGATCGCCGGCCGGTGTCACCACCGAGACCGTCCCATTCACGCCCTTTCTGCTCGTCGCCGACCGCGGGCTCCTCGACGACGCGCCCGGGCTCGTCGGGATCACGAGCCTAGAGGGCACTGCCGCCTTTCGCTGGCTCGCCCGCTTTCGGAACTGGAGCACGGCACTCGCCGCTCGTGACCATTGCCGCGAGCGCAGCGGCCGCCCGCCCGGCGCGCCCGATGTCGGGTACCGGCTCATCGGTGATCCCGTGCAGCAGTTCCTCATGGTCACCGGGCGCACGTCGTTCGCCGGGCTCGGCTTCGGCGACCTCCACCGCCTCGCCCTCGACATCGAGGTCGTCACCACCGAGGGCTTCGAATTCCCGAGCGCCGCGCGCCCCGGCGACCGTATCGTCGCCGTGGCCCTGGCCGACACGCGCGGGTTTCGTCACGTCGTCCGAGGCGACCGGCTCGACGAGCGGCAGCTTCTCGAGGAGACCGTGCGGCTCGTGGCCGAGCGCGACCCGGACGTCATCGAGGGCCACAATATCTTCCGCTTCGACCTCGAATATCTGGAAATGCGCGCGCGCCTGCACGGCGTCACGCTGGCTCTGGGCCGCGAGGGCGCGCCGCTTCGGGGCCGGCCGTCGCGGCTGCAGATTGCCGAGCGGACGATCAGCTACCGGCGGTACGAGGCGCCCGGACGCCACATCGTGGACACGTGGATCCTCGCGCAGCTCCACGACATCGGGACGCGCGATCTTCCTGGATACGGATTAAAAGATATCGCGCGACATCTCGGAGTCGCCGCCGAGGGCCGGACGTACATTGACCCCTCGGCCGTCGCCCGCGAACTTCGGGACGACCCCGATCGGCTGATGGCTTATGCCGCTGACGACGCGGTCGAGACTCTCCGCCTGTCCGAGGTCTTCGCCCCCCCGTATTTTGCCCAGGCCCAGATCGTGCCGCTCGACTACCAGTCGATGGTGCTGCGGGGCGCCGCCGCAAAGATCGACGCCTTGATGCTCCGTCAGTCGCTCCGCCGCGGGCTCGCCGTCCCCGCCCCCGCTTCCGGTACGTCGGTTGGCGGCGGGCATGTCGCGATCTTCCACCAGGGCGTCGGCCGTCCGGTCTTGCACGTCGACGTCACGTCGCTCTATCCCTCGCTGATGCTCGCCCACCGGATCGCTCCGCGCTCCGACGAGCCGGGCCTCTTCCTCGAGCTCCTCGAACGGCTCCGGGATTTCCGCGTGCGCGCCAAGCGCCTGGCGCGCGAGACGGCAGATCCCACGGAGGCGGCCCACTTCGGGGCGTTGCAGCAGTCCTTCAAGATCCTCATCAACGCCTTTTACGGCTATCTCGCCTTCTCAGCGGGTCACTGGAACGACTTCGACGCCGCCAACCGGGTCACGGCCGAGGGCCGGGCCGTCGTCACCCGGCTCATCGAGCACCTCGCCGCGCTCGGCGCGCTCGTCCTCGAAGCGGACACCGACGGCGTCTATTTCGTCCCACCTCCGGGCCACCGACCCGAGGACGACGAGGCGCTGCTGGCCACCCTCGGCGAGGGGCTGCCCGAGGGCATCCTCTTGGAACTGGACGGGCGTTACGCCGCGATGTTCAGTTACAAGGCCAAGACGTACGCGCTGCTCGACGAGCGCAACCGCCTCACCCTCAAAGGTTCCGGCTTCCGCTCGCGCGGTCTCGAACCGTTCCAGCGCCAGGTCATCCAGGACGTCGTGGGGCTGCTGGTCGCCGGCCGCGGCGCCGACGTCAAGGCGGCCATCCAGCGCTGGCTGGAGGACCTTGCGACGCGCCGCGTGCCCGTGAAGCTGCTCGCGCGCACGGAGACGCTGCAGGACACGCTCGAGGCGTATCGCGAGAAGCTTGCCGCCGGCGCGCGGAACCCGGCGGCGGCCTACGAGCTGGCCCTCGCTTCCGACCGCGTGCTCCAGCCCGGAGACCAGATCTCCTACTACGTCGCAGGGCGAGGCGCCCACGTGACCGTCAACGCGCACGCCAAGCTGCTGAGCGCGTGGGATGCGAGCCGGCCCGACGAAAACGTCGAGTACTACCAAGCCAAGGTTCTGGAGATCTGGGAGCGCTTCCGGCCCTTCACCGAGTGGGAGGGTCTCAGGCCCTTCACGGGCGAGCCGGAGCCGACCCCCGACGGTCAGCTCAGCCTGTTCTAAGAACATGGGGGGCCCCGACATGGCCCCCCATACCCCCCGACGCTCGGAGCACCCCGGCAAAGCCGTGGCGCTCCTCGATCCCCCCAATGCTCGGAGAGCCCCGGCAAAGCCGGGGCCCTCCTCGAAACCCTGACTAACTCCTGGCCGGCACTTGGCTGGTGATCACCCTAAGGAGCCTGTTGAGTAAGCGCTGTTCGAGCGCGGGCTTCGCCCCCGCGCAATCCTATTTTGGGGGGAGGCAGCGCCAAGAGCGAGCCGTGAGGCTCGCTCTGTGCGTCGGAAGGGGGGCGAAGCCCCCCTCCGAGGATCTACCGGCGCCAGCCTCCGCCCCCGCCGCCGGGCCGCGGGCCGCGACCGCCGCCGCCCCGGTCGCCGCCACCACCGGCGCCGCGCTGCGGTTGGGGACGCGCCTCGTCGACGACGAGGTTGCGATCGCGGAAGAGGTGGCCGTTCAGCATCTCCACCGCCTTGGTCGCTTCCTCCTTGGTCGCCATCTCGACGAACCCGAAGCCGCGCGGTCGCCCGGTGAACTGGTCCGTGATGATCCGGACCGTCTCGACGGTCCCGGCCTGCTGGAACAGCTCGCGGAGGTCCTCCTCCGTGGCCTGGAAGGAAAGATTACCGACGAAGAGCTTAGCGGGCATCGCGCGAACCTCCCTGCCGTAACGCCCTCGGCGTCATGGGGCACACCCGTTGTCTCGACCCGTGGCCCAAGAGTAGTGACAGCAGGTAACGCCTGTCAAGACGGCTTAGTTCTCGGACGCGAGACATTCAAGGAAAAAAGACCATGGCGCGCGAGCTCGTCTGCGGCCTCGAGACGCGCCACGTGGGCCGTGTCCGCGACGACGTGCGCCATCAGGGATAGACGCCGCGGCTGGCGCCCCCATCGACAGTGACGCAGATCCCGGTGAGGAACGACGCGCGCGCAGAGACGAGGAAGCAGACCAAGTCGGCGACGTCCTCCGGCGTCGCGATCCGCCCGAGCGCGTAGGGACGCTCGGCCTCCGCTCGAAGCTCGGCGACCGTCTTTCCCGTGGCGGCTGCTTGCTGCGCCATCATCTCGTGCCAGCGGCTCGTCGCCGTCGCCGCCGGGGAGACCGCCGTCACCAGGATCTTCGACGGCGCGCCGAGATCCGCCAGCCCCTTGGTGAAGTTGATGAGGGCGGCGTTGGCGGCGCCCCCGGTCAGATAGGTCGCCATG
>JBGPIS010000317.1:0-3734 GCA_041484965.1 Methylomirabilia bacterium | reverse complement strand
TCATCACCCACGGGTTCTTCGTCGACGGCGAAGGACGCAAGATGTCGAAGTCCTTGGGCAACGTCATCGGCCTGGACGAGCTGCTGCCGAAGTATGGCGCGGAGATCCTGCGCCTGTGGGTGACGGCCGAGGATTACACGCAGGACATCCACGTCTCCTGGGAGATCCTCGATCGTCTCGCCGACGCCTATCGCCGCGTCCGCAACACTTACCGGTTCCTCCTGGGAAATCTCAGCGACTTCGAGCCGACGCGAGACCGCCAGTCCTACGCCCGTCTCGACGAGGTCGATCGCTGGATTCTCGACCGCCTCGCGCGCCTGGTCGGGCGCGTGACGCGGGCCTACGACGAGTACCAGTTCCACACCGTCTTCCACGGGGTCCACAATTTCTGCGCGGTGGACCTCTCGGCCCAATACCTCGACATCATCAAGGACCGCCTCTACACCTCGGCGCCCGACGATCCGCGGCGGCGCGCGGCGCAGACGACCTGCCACGACATCCTCGGCGCGCTGCTGCGCCTCACGGCGCCGATCCTGACTTTCACCGCGGAGGAGGCCTGGCGCCACCTGCCCGGGAGCAAGGCCGAGAGCGTGCATTTCGAGCGCTTCCCCGAGGTGCCCGTCGAGTGGCTCGACGACGTGCTCGAGCGCGAGTGGAGCCGGCTGTTGGAAGTGCGTCGGGAGATCGCCAAGGCGCTGGAGACGGCCCGGACGCACGGGCTCATCGGCAGCGGGCTCGAGGCGGCGGTGACCATCGTGCAGGCGCCCGAGGACCTCCCCGGGCTGCTCGGGCGCAAGCGGGCGCTCCTGCCGACGCTGCTCATCGTGTCGCAGGTGGCGCTGAGGGCGGGGCGTGCGCCGGCCGCGGTGTCGTACGAGAGCCAGGAGATTCCGGGGCTCGTGATCGGCGTCGATCACGCGCGGGGCGCCAAGTGCGCACGCTGCTGGACGTGGAGCGAGCGGGTCGGCGAGGCCACCGAGCAACCGACGCTCTGCGAGCGCTGCGTGGCGGTGCTGCGCCCGCGCTGATGATCGCGGTCCTCGTGATCGCGGGCACGGTCGTCGTGCTCGACCAGATCACGAAGGCGGTGGCCCTGGCTTACATGGCGCCCGGCGCCCCTATTACCCTCGTCGACGGGTTCTTGGCCTTGACGCTCGTCATGAACACGGGCCTCGCCTTCGGCCTCCTGAGCGGGTTGCCCGCCGCGTGGCGGTGGGTCGTCGCGCTCCTGTCCATCGTCGCGCTGGTCGCGCTGGCCCGCGTGGCCGTGCGGGTGCTCGCCGACGGCGGCTGGCCCGCGCGGTTGTCCGTCGCGCTGCTCTTCGGCGGCGCCGTCGGTAACCTCATCGACCGGGCGCGCCTCGGCGCCGTGGTTGACTTCGTCGACGTCTACTACCACGGCTATCACTGGCCGGCGTTCAACGTCGCCGACTCCGCCATCACCATCGGCGTGATCTTCCTCGCGCTCCGCCTCCTGCTCACCCGTCCGGCGACCGAATCGGCCGGTTGAGATCGTGAGGGAGTCGACCCAGACCCGCTTGACCGTCGACGAGACGGCCGCGGGAATGCGGCTCGATCGCTGGCTGGCAACGGCGGTGCCCGGGCGTTCCCGCGCGCGGCTGCAGGTGCTGATCGAGGACGGTCGCGTGCGTGTCGATGGCGTCGTCAGGAAGGCGGCCTACCGGCTTCAGGGCGGCGAGGGGGTGGACGTCGAGATTCCGCCGGCGCCGCCGGAGGAGCTGGCGCCCGAGCCCATAGCGCTCACCATCCTCCACGAGGACGACGACGTGCTCGTGGTCGACAAGCCGGCGGGTATGGTCGTGCATCCCGGGGCGGGCGTCTCGCACGGCACGCTCGCGGCGGCGGTCCTCGCTCACGCCCCCGCCACCGCCGGTGTGGGCGGCCCTCGTCGGCCGGGCGTCGTCCACCGGCTCGACAAGGGCACGTCGGGGCTGCTCGTCATGGCGAAGACGCCGGCCGCCTACTACGCGCTCGTCGCTCAGCTCGCCGAGCGCACGGTCACCCGCGAGTACCTCGCCCTCGTCCACGGACGGATCACGGCCAACGAGGGACGCGTCGACGCACCCATCGGCCGTGACCCGCATCATCGCCAGCGCATGGCCATCCGCCCCGAGGGCAAAGGACGACGGGCCATCACGCGCTTTCGCGTCCTCGAGCGCTTCGTGGGCTTCACACTCGTCGAGGCCCGGCTCGAGACGGGCCGGACCCACCAAATCCGCGTCCACCTTGCCTCACTGGGACATCCTGTCGTCGGAGACGAGACGTATGGACGAGGGCGGCCGCGCCCGCCGATCGCCTTCGAGGGCGTCGCCCTGCACGCCGCCCGGCTCGCGTTCGTCCATCCGACGACGCAGAAGCGTAAGGAATTCGCTGCGCCGGTCCCGCCCCGAATGGAACGCCTGCTGTCTCACCTCCGCAACACCCCCTGACCGGCGGTGTGGCATCTCGGATACGCCGTCGGAGGAAACCCGGTGGAAATGCTCTGGCATGGACCTTGCTAAACTGGATGCTAGAATGAGAGCTAGCCAATGGATGGCGTGACAGCGATCATCCTCGCCGCGGGGGAGGGCAAGCGGATGCGGTCCCGCCGGCCGAAAGTCCTTCATCCGCTCTGCGGCCGTCCCCTCATCGCCTACGCGCTGCGCGCCGCGCAAGCGGTCGCCGACCGCCTCGTGATGGTGGTGAGCCCCGGGGCGGACGAGGTCGTCGCCGTCACCGGTGAGGGCGTCACCGCCGTCGAGCA
This sequence comes from Methylomirabilia bacterium, assembly GCA_041484965.1. Taxonomy (GTDB): domain Bacteria; phylum Methylomirabilota; class Methylomirabilia; order Rokubacteriales; family CSP1-6; genus JBGPIS01. The sequence continues at coordinate 970 of JBGPIS010000317.1, read as the reverse complement.
GCGCGAGCGCCTCGGCACCGGTCACGCGGTCCTCCAGGCCCGGAGCGCCTGCGGCGACGACGCGACCATCCTCGTCATGCCCGGCGACATGCCGCTGCTGGTCGGCGAGACCTTCGAGCGTCTCGTCAGCCATCACGCCGCCAGCGGCGCGGCGGTGACGCTGGTGACCGCCGTCGTCGCGGAGCCCCAGGGCTACGGGCGCGTCCTGCGCCAGCGGGGCCGCGTCACGCGGATCGTCGAAGAGCGCGAAGCTACCGACGACCAGAAGCGGATCGCGGAGATCAACACTAGCGTCTACTGCTTCGACGCCGGCCGGCTGTGGGCCGCGCTGGCCGAGGTGCGACCGGACAACGACCAGGGCGAGTACTACCTCACGGACGTCATCGGCGTCCTCGCCCACGCGGGCGGCCGCATCGAGGCAATCACCGTGCAGGATCCCGCCGAGGCGCTCGGCGTCAACGACCGCCGCCAGCTCGCCGCCGTTACCGCCATCCAGCGCCGGCGGATTCTTGACCGCCTCATGGAGTCCGGCGTGACCATCATCGACCCCGCCACGACGTACATCGAGGACGGGGTCACGATCGGCGCCGACACCATCGTCTATCCTCAAGTTTTCATCGAGGGGACCTCCGTGATCGGTGGCGAGTGCGTGGTGCAGTCGGGCTGTCACGTGCGGTCGAGCCGGCTCGGCGACCGCGTGCTGCTCAGGCCCTACTGCGTGCTCACCGAGGCCGTAGTTGAGGACGAGGCCCAGCTCGGGCCCTTCTGCCACCTGCGGCCGATGGCCGTGATCGGTGCCGGCGCCCACATCGGCAACTTCGTCGAGGTGAAGAAGTCGCGCATCGGCCGCGGCTCCAAGGCGCCCCACCTCGCGTACATCGGCGACGCCACCGTCGGCGAGGGTGTGAACGTCGGCGCCGGGGCAGTCACCTGCAACTACGACGGCGCGGCCAAGCACGAGACCCGGACC
>JBGPIS010000316.1:0-3752 GCA_041484965.1 Methylomirabilia bacterium | reverse complement strand
GTGGGAGTCGATCCCCGCCGCCATCGGCAAGCCCAAGGCGATTCCGCTCAAGGACAAGGACGGCTTCTGGGTCGGCACCGCGCTCGAGCCGTACGGCCTCGTCTACCACCCGAGGAAGATCCAACGCCTCGGCATCCCGGAGCCGAAGGACTGGGACGACCTCCTGAACCCGAAGCTCAGGGGCGAGGTCGCGCAGTGCGCGCCGACGCGCTCGTCGTCCTCGAACGCGACGTACGAGGTGATCCTCTCGATGTTCGGCGAGGACAAAGGCTGGGACTGGCTCAAGAAGCTCGCCGCGAACACCGGCCACTTCACCGCGCGCAGTCGTGACGTGCCGACGGTCGTCGCCAAGGGCGAGTACTCCGTCGGCTTCGCCGTGCCCTCCTACATGGCGTTCGAGGAGAAGCTGGCGGGCTTCGACATCAAGTTCGTGGCGCCGAAGAACGCCTTCGTCACCCCGGAGCCGATGGCGATCCTCGCCGGCGCCCGCAACCCCAAGGCGGCGCGCGCGTTCATCGAGTTCCTCCTGAGCGAGCGCGGGCAGCGGGTGTTCATGGAGCGTGGCCTGTTCCCGATCACGCCCAAGTACAAGGTCCAGGGCCCGCCCGGGTCGACCGCGGAGATGGCCGTGGAGTTCACCGGCGGCGTGCGCAGCTACTTCGACCGCGAGGTGTCCAACGTCTACGACGAGACGGTCGCCACCAAGCGCTCCGACGCGCTCAAGGCGAAGTTCCGCTCGGACATCGAGACCGTCTGGAAGAAGCCCTAGTCTAGAGGCCTCGTTGAAGATCTCGCTCAAGGACCTGACCAAGACCTTCGGCCGCGTCACCGCGGTGGACCGGGCGAATCTGGAGATCGCCGACGGCGAGCTCTTCACCCTGCTCGGGCCTTCGGGCTGCGGCAAGACTACGCTCCTCCGGCTGCTCGCGGGCTTCGGGGCGCCCGACGGCGGCGAGATCTGGTTCGGCGAGCGGCGCGTGGAGGGGCTCAGGCCCTACGAGCGCAACATCGGCATGGTCTTCCAGAACTACGCGCTCTGGCCGCACATGACCGTGAAGGCGAACATCACCTACGGCTTGAGGCTTCGCCGGCTCGACGACCAGACGATCGCCCGGCGGCTCGCGGAGGCGCTCGACAAGGTGAACCTCGCGGGCCTCGAGGCCCGCTACCCGGGCCAGCTCTCCGGCGGCCAGCAGCAGCGCGTCGCGCTGGCGCGCGTCCTCGTGCTGGACCCGGACATCCTGCTGCTCGACGAGCCGCTGTCCAACCTCGACGCGAAGATCCGCATCCAGGTGCGCGCGGAGATCCGGAAGCTCCAGAAGGAGCTCGGGATCACCACCGTCTACGTCACCCACGACCAGGAGGAGGCGCTCTCGCTCTCCGACCGCGTCGCGGTCATGCGCGAGGGCCGGGTGCTGCAGCTCGCGCCGCCGAAGACGCTCTACGAGCGGCCGGTCAACCGGTTCGTGGCCGACTTCGTCGGCACCAACAACCTCCTTGGCGGCGTCTGTCGCGAGCTGGCGGGGGGCTACGTCGTGGCGGACACGGCGATCGGGCCCGTCAGGGGCTGCCCGAACCCGCGGGTCGGCGTGGGCGACACGTGCGTGGTCGCGGTGCGTCCCGAGAACGTCGCGCTCGGAGCCGGGCAGGAGAACACCTTCGAGGGGCGCATCGTGCTGGCGTCCTACCTCGGCAACACGCTGCGCTACGAGGTCGAGGTGGGCGGAGGTGCCGTGCTGAAGGTGGACGTCGGCGACCCGTGGCACCACGAGGTCCTGCCGTCGGGCGCCCGGGTGCGCGTGACGTTTCCGGCCTCGGCCGCCTTGACGCTGCCGGACGAGTGAGCGCGACGATGCCTGCCGGCGCTCCCGCGAGGCCGCTGGCCGGCGCGCGGAGTCGGCCGCTCCTGCCCGCGCTCGGCGTCGGCCTGATCTGGCTCTTCCTGCTGCTCTTCCTCGTCTACCCGCTGCTCCGGATCTTCTACGACGCCTTCAGCGACGAGGCGGGGCGCCTCACGCTGGCGAACTTCGCCGCGTTCGCGCGCGACCCGTTCTACGTGCGCTCGCTCGTGAACTCGCTCGTGCTCGGGCTCGCCACGGTCGCGGCCACCTCGGTGCTCGGCTTCGCGGTCGCCTTCCTCCTCGTGCGCTGCGATTTCGCCGGCCGGAACCTCTTCAGCTACCTCACGCTGATCCCGATCATCTCGCCGCCCCTCGTGGGCGTGCTCGGCTTCACGTTCATCATGGGGCGGGCGGGGACCGTCAACGTGCTCCTCGAGGACTGGTTCGGGCTCGCCCAGCCGATCAACTTCGTCTACGGCATCCACGGCGTGCTCCTCGTCGAGACGCTCCACTTGTTTCCGATGATCACGCTCAATGTGGTGGACGCGCTCGCCAAGATCGACCCGTCGCTCGAGGAGGCCGCCGAGAGCGTGGGCGCGCACGGCTGGACCAAGTGGCGCACGATCACGCTCCCGCTCACGACGCCCGGCTACGTCGCCGGCGCGCTGCTGGTCTTCATCTGGACCTTCTCCGACTTCGCCACGCCGCTCGTGCTCGGCGTCCACGACCTCCTCGCGTCGCAGGCGTACCTGAACATCGTGCAGTTCGTGGACCGGCGCATCTTCCGCATGGGGATCGTGATCTCCGCGCTGATGGTGGCGCTGGCGGTCGTGTTCCTGGTCGCCGCGCGCCGGTACGTCGCGATCAAGGACTACTCGTCGCTATCGTACTCGCGGCTCGCGCGCGTGCGCCTCTCCCCGCTCCGCCAGGCGGGGGCGGTCGCGTTCCTTTCGCTGCTCATGCTGTTCTCGTTCATCCCGTACCTCGGTGTCTTCCTCGCGTCGGTGGGCAAGGGCTGGTCGCTCACGCCCTTCCCGACTCGTTACACGCTCCAGTATTTCGAGCGCGTGATCGTCGAGACGCCGAAGTACATCGTCAACACCTTCCTCTACTCGGGCCTCGCCGTCCTCCTCTGCGTCGTCGTCGGCGTGCCGATCGCCTGGATCCTCGCGCGCACGCGGCTGCCGGGCCGGGACACGCTCGACGGGCTCAACACGCTGATCCTCGCGGTGCCGGGCACCGCCATCGGCATCGCCTACGTGCGGGCGTTCCACTTCGACCTCCCGGGCTTCGACCGCGGGCTCACGAGCTTCTGGATCGTCCTGCCGCTGATCCTCGCGGTCCGGCGGCTGCCCTACACGGTCCGCGGCTCGTACGCCTCGCTCCTTCTCGTGCACCGGTCCATGGAGGAGGCCGCGGCGAGCGTCGGCGCGACGGGCGCGCGGTCGTTCCGCGACGTCACGCTGCCGCTCATCTGGCGCGGCGTGCTCATCGGCTCGCTCTTCTCGTTCATGACGTCGCTCCAGGAGGCCTCCGCCGTCCTCTTCCTGTCGCTCGGCGGCTGGGAGACGATCACGGTCGGGATCTTCTCCTTCTACATCGCGGGCAGCGCCAACGAGGCGGCGGCGCTGGGCGTGATCCTCATCGTGGTCGCCACGGTCAGCCTCGTCGCGATCAACCGGATCGCCGGCACGCGGATGGGCGGCATGTTCGGGTAGGTTGTGCCGCACAGACCCTGAAGGCCATCAGGAAAGACCTTGAAAATCAGTCTGTTGCGGTTTCTTGTGTGATCGAATTCGATGTGCTAGTGTCCTTGTTCACATGGCGCCGCCCGGGGAGAAGGGCACCTGGAAAGCGCTCGGCGAGCTGTCCTCGATCGGAATGACGCTGGTCGTGGCGACCGTGCTCGGC
>JBGPIS010000315.1:0-3780 GCA_041484965.1 Methylomirabilia bacterium | reverse complement strand
GACTGCAGGAAGCTGCAGGGTTTGCCCCGCCATACGGTTCCGTCTAATACTGGTTCGGCGACTTGGAGACGGCAATCGGCAAGCCTCGGTAGGGTACGATGAAGACGTGAGCCCGACGATCTTCCGCGAAGCTGGTTATCGATTCTACTTCTTCTCCAGGGAAGAGGCGAGAACGCACGTGCACGTGCATCATGAGACGGGAGTCGGCTGGCGACAGCGCTAAGACTGACGCGGGAGCACCAGGATGAGATCCGTGCGGCGTGGACAGCACACTTCCGACGTTGAGGTAACGAACGTATCAAGCCACGGTATGTGGCTTCTTCTCGGCGAACGGGAGCTATTCCTGTCCTTCGAGACGTTCCCGTGGTTCCGGGACGCCCCCGTCGCGAAACTGCTGCGGCTGCAGTTGCCGTCGCCAGGTCACCTGTATTGGCCCGATCTCGACATCGACCTGGCCGTGGAGTCGATTGAACATCCTGAGCGATTTCCCTTGGTCAGCCGGGTGCGGCCGAACCGCGCGTTGCAGCGGTCGGGCCGACGGGCACGCACGACAGAGGTCGCGGGACCACGCGGCCCGCGTCCGCGGCCCCGTACATGATTTCAGCGACGGGACACTAACCGCGGCGGAACGCCGCCGGCATCGCGCTCTCGAAGCTCACGCGCCCGCCACCGGGATGCTCGAAGGCCAGGCGCGTGGCGTGCAGGCACACGCGGTGAAGCGGGTCGCGGCCGCTCCCGTAGCTCCGATCCCCGACGATCGGATGGCCGGCGGCGGCGAGCTGCGCGCGGAGCTGCCCGCGCCGGCCCGTCACCAGCGCGAGCTCGAGCAGCGTCGTCCCGGCGCGGCCCTCGAGCACCCGGTAGCGCGTGATCGCTTCCTTCCCGCGCCCGCCGCCCGCCGGGCGGACGCGGAACCCCGCGTCCTGGACGAGCCGCCCGCTGAGCGTTCCCTCCCCCGCCCGCACGACGCCCTCGACGAGTGCCCGGTAGATGCGCTCGGGCGTCCGCGCCGCAAACTGCGCCTGGAGCGTTCGCTTCGCCGCGCCCGATCTCGCGAACACGATCAGGCCGGACGTCTCGCGGTCGAGTCGATGGACGATGAAGATTCGCTCGCCGACGTGGGCCGTCAGGAGGCGGTAGGCGGTCATCTCGCGCTCCCGCTCCGTGGCGATCGTGAGGAGGCCGGCCGGCTTGTCGACGATGAGGATGTCGGCGTCCTCGTGCACCAGCCGGAGCCCCGCCGCCAGCGCGGGGCGTGGAGCCGCGACGAGCTCGACGCGATCGCCGGGGCCGACCGCGACGTCGCCGCGCCGCACCACGGCGCCGTTGACGCGGACACGCGAGGCCTCGAGCCACTCCTTGAGCCGCCGCCGCGACGCGCCCGGGTGCAGCGCCTCGAGCCGGTCGCGGAGGGTCAGTTCCCGGCGCCCGGCTTGTGGAACCCCGGGAAGCTTCGCGTCGCGAGGAAAAACCGCTCGACGGCCGCCCGCAGCTCGTCGATGGGCAGTGGCTTGCGGAGGCATGGCACCCGGAGGGAGAAGAGGAGCTCCGCGGTCTCGGGGCCGACCGCGCCGCCCGTCATGAACATCACCCGCCGCGCGAGCTCCGGGTCGCGGCTTTGAAGCTCGCGGAAGTAGCCCGGCCCATCGAGCTCGGGCATGCGGATGTCGAGCAGGATGAGATCGAACGCGGTGTCCCGCACCAGCTCGAGCGCGGCGAGCCCGCTCGTCGCGGGCGTCACGCGGTAGCCCTCGAGACCCAGGACATCCTGGACCAGGCGGGCAAACGCCTCGTCGTCGTCGACGACGAGGATGGACTTGGTGCTCGACGGGGCCGGCGGCGTGGCAGCAACCATTGCTGACACGCTAATATGCCCCTGCCCACCGCGTCAACGAGAGTCGCGTTCGGGTTCCGGAAACCTACTACTCCGACGACTTCCGGATGTCGAGCATCGACGGCACGTGCGGCGACGTTTGGTCGGCCATCTGGATGCGCTCGATCCGGTTCATGCGCTCGACGATCTCCTGGATCCGCCGCGCGGCGGCGAGGATGCGCTCGGCCCGCGCGCCCGACTCGCCCTCCAGCCGAAGCAGGGACAGGTTGGTCAGGATCACCGTGAGCGGATTGTTGATCTCGTGGGCTGCGGCCGCGGCGAGGTCCGCGACGGCGCGGAGCCGCACCGCCTGGCGCTCGGCCTCCTCGGCACGGTTGCGCTCGGTGATGTCGATGACGAGGCCTTCGACGAGCCCCTCGGACTCACGCACGTTGATCAGCACGGCCACGGCCGTCCCGTCCCCGCGCCGCCAGGCGGCCTCGTGGTTGCTGATCACGACGCCCGGCGCGAGCCCGGCGATGAGCTCGTCCCAGTCCACCGGCCGCCCGAAGAGCTCCCGCGCCGACTGGGCCAGGAGCTCGGCGCGCGAGCCGTACGCGAGGAGCCGCGTGAGGGCGTCGCTGCACTCGAGCAGCCGCCCATCGCGCTGCGCGCGGAACACGCCGCCGAGGTTCCGCTCGAACTGGAGGCGGTAGCGTTCCGCCGAGGTCTTGAGCTCGTCCGCCAGCTTCGCGAGCTTCGCGGCCGCCTCCTCGGCGCGCGTCCGCTGGTCGATCTCCCGCATGAGCTCGGCCGCCGTCGCCTCAGCCCGCCGCTGGGCGGTGAGCAGCCGGTGGCTCAGCAAGCTGGCGAGGAGCCCGACGCCGAGGAAGAGCACGTACCCGATCCAGTCGCCGGTTTCGCTGATGCCGAGCGAGTTGATCGGCGGGAGCCAGTAATAATTGATGATGAAGGCGGACACGATCGTGGTGCAGAGGCCGGGGCCGAGGCCGCCAAGCCAGGCGCTCAGCATGACCGCCGGGTAGAACGGCAGGAGCAGGTGGATCGACGCCCAATGGGGGGCGAGCAGGAGGCTGACCAGCGTGGCCCCCGCCGCGAGTCCCACCGCCAGGAGATACCGCGCCCGCATCACGCCGCCGGCCGGAGCTTCGAGAAGTCAGTGAAGGATGGCATCCGCAGTTAGCCCCCCTGAGGTCGCCGGGGCTTCGAAGCGGGCGTCACGCGGGCGATATGCGTGAGCAATGCGGCAACAAAGTCTTCGCGCTCCTGGTCGAACGGGACCACTTCGCCGACATCATTCAAGGCGTTGATCAATTGCAGGACGCCGAACACCGCTCCCCGACCATCCCGCACCGGCATCGCCAGCATCGACCGTGTCCGGTAGCCGTGCTTCGCGTCCATCCGCGGGTCAAACGCATAGGGCCGTTCCAGCGGGATCTTGTACACGTCGGGGAGGTTGACGCTCCCGCGGGCAAGCGCGACGTAACCCGCGATGCTCGACTCCTTGAGCCCCAAGGGCGCCAGCTGGAGGCGGCGCTGAAGCTCGTCCTCCCCAACCCGACGCGCCAAGACGTCGTTCTGCACCACCGCCAAATGCAGCTGATCACCCCTTCGGAGATACACCGTTCCAGCCTCAGCGTGCGTCAGGCGCCGCGCTTCGCTCAGGAGCAACGTGAGGACGCGCTCCGGGTCGGGCTCTGCGGCGAGGGCCCTCCCGATTCTATCCAGTTCGTCCTGGTCCCGCATCCTCGCGCCCCTCACCCTCCGGACCGAGCGCCATTGGACAGCTGCGGCCTTAGCCTCTTCACCAGTTCGTACAGCGCGCTCTTCCCGCCTCGGTAGCCCCCCAGACGACCACGCCGGAGAATCTCCGCCCCCGACAGAGTCGGGTCGTCCCGGAGCCAGTCCGCGACCCAAGGCGCGTACTGCTCGACCGTGGACGGGCG
>JBGPIS010000314.1:0-3784 GCA_041484965.1 Methylomirabilia bacterium | reverse complement strand
CTCCCGAGCTCACCGAGAAGGTGCGGGAGGTGAAGATCCTCGATCAGCGCGTCGGCGTGCGGTGCCACCTCACTCCGCTGGACGAGGCGTTCACCGCGAGGTACGTCGCGCACCGCCTGGCCGTCGTGGGCCGCGTCGCGCCGATCTTCACCGCCGAGGCCCTCAAGCTCGTCTTCGCGGTGACCCGCGGCACGCCACGGGAGATCAACAATCTCTGCGACAGCGCGCTCATGCGCGGGTTCGTCGCGCGTGCGTCGGAGATCGACGAGACGATGGTGCGCGCGGTGGTCGCGCTCTCCGAGGCACAGCCCTGAGCCACCGGGTAGCTCGCCGCTTCGGCGATCACCGGCCCCTTGGCGTCGCCGCGCGACGCCTGCCACTCGCGGCTGGCTGCGGCGCCGCGTTCGTGGGTCATCACCCCGGGTCCCCGACGAAGTCGAGGAACGCCGCCGCGATCGTTGCCGCCACAGCGGGCGCGCCGGCGCGCCCGAGGTCGTGCCCGGCGCCCTCGATCGCGAGCCGCGCCGTCCGCGCGGGCATCCGCGCGCGCGCCGCGTCCAGCTCGTCGCGCGTGCCGAAGGGGTCGGCCGAGCCGTGGGCAAAGAGCGCGGGCGTTCGCACGTCGGGGAAGTGCGCCGTGCGGAGCTCGCCGGGGCGCCCCGGCGGGTGGAGCGGGTAGGAGAGGAGCAAGAGCGCCTCCGTCAGCCTCGGCTCGGCCGCGGCCAGGATGCTCGCCTGGCGCCCGCCGTAGGACTGGCCGCCGAGGAACACGCGCCCGCCCACCCGCGCGCGCAGGGTCTCCACCGCGTGGCGCAGGCCGTCGCGGTCGCGGCTGGCGCCGCCCGCCGCCGGCGGGCCCTTCGGCCGCGCCTGCCTGAACGGGAGATCGTAGCGGTGCACCGTAAGGCCGCGCGCCTCGAGCGCCGCCGCGAGCGCGACAAGGAGCGGCGCCTGGGCGTTGCCGCCCGCGCCATGCGTCAGGACGAGCCCGTCAGCCAGGGCCGGGCGCCGGACGACGCGGCGCTAGAAAATGCGCCGGTAGAGAACGTGGCGGCGGTTTTTCGTGTACGGGCGGACCTCACCAGGCCAGCGCCCTGCGTCCACCACCTTGGCCCACGCGGCGCTCGTCAGCACCTCCGGGCTCTCGAGCTCGTAGAGCGCGTTGTAGGCGGGCTCGTTCTCGATCACGATCGTTTTCCGCTCGCCGCCGAGCACCATCGTGAGCTCCTGCTTCTTGAAGCGCGCCACCGCGATCACGCCCGGGACCTTCAGGAGCAGCGGCACATGCTCGGCGTCGTAGACCTCGTTGAAGACCGCGTCCTTCGCGGGCTCGACGTCCATCGCGGCGGTGAAGAGATAGCGGGTCTGGATGGGCATGGCAGTCTCTCCTCTGAGTGATCGAGGGGAAGCATACCATCGAGCGTTACCCCGCAAGGTCGAGCACGAGGCCGCGCTGCGCAGCCCGCGCTTTCTCGTACACGACGGCCGCGGCGGCGACGTCCTGGAGCGCCGTGCCAGTGCTGTCGAAGATGATCACCTCGTCGGTCGACGTGCGCCCCGGCTTCCTGCCCGCGACCACTTCGCCGAGCTCGGCGTGTACGTCCGCCCGCGTCATGAGGCCACCCGCGAGGGCGTGGTGGAGCTCGCCGATGGTCGCGCACTGTTCCAGGATGTCGACGACGACGGTGCTCGACGCCAGAAGTGCGGGATCGAGCTCCTGCTTGTCTTCGCTGTCGGCGCCCACGGCGGCCACGAACGTTCCTGGTGCGACGTCGACGCGACGGAGAAACGGGCGGCGGGCGGGCGTGCAGGTCACGCAGACGCCGCTCTGGCCGACGGCTCGGCCGAGGTCGCCCGCGACTTCCACGCCGATACCGAGCTCGGCCGACATCGCGGCTGCGAAGCGCTCAGCCTGGGCGCGGTCGGTGTCGAAGGCGTAGACGCGCTTCAAAGGGAGCACCGCCTTCAGCGCCTTCAGCTGGCTTCGGCCCTGGTTGCCGCAGCCGCAGATCGTTGCGACGGCGACGTCGCGACGGGCGAGGTGCTTCGCCGCGACAGCCGTGGCCGCGCCCGTCCGGACGATGGTGATCTCGATCGAGTCCATCACGGCCAGGGGCGCGCCGTTCTCAGCGTCGAAGAGCGTGACGATCCCCTGGATGGCGGGTAGCCCGAACCGCGCCGGGTTCGCCGAGAAATTCGCGTTCGTCTTCGCGGCGAAGTACGGCCGGGTGAGCGTGAGTCCGGCGGCCTTGATGTGGAAGCCGCCCTCGCCCGCGTGGATCCCGAGAACGCCCGGCGGCGGGGTCTTCCCCTCGGCGTAGAGCCTGAAGGCGCGCTCGACCGCGACGATGCACTCCTCGAGGGGGAGGAGCGCCGCGACGTCGCGGCGACTGAGGACCAGCATCGGCTGGGCCATGCCCCGGCCCGCTCAGCGGCGCTCGAGGGCCAAGCGCACGCCGAGGGCGACGAGCACGACCGCCGTCACGCCCTCCAGCGCCCGCCGCACGCGCCGCCGCTCGACGAACCCGCGCAGCCTGCCGAGGAAGACCGACACCAGCGAGAGCCACACCACGCCCATGCCGACGTGGATCGCCGCGAGCAGGACGGACTTCACGAGGACCGCGTCCGTCGCGCGGACGAACTGGGGAAGGAAGGCGAGGTAGAAGATCGCCACCTTGGGATTGAGCAGATTCGTCAGCAACCCCTCGACGAGGGACCGCGAGCCCCGGCGCGCGGGCGCGTGGGCTGGAGGCGCCTCGACCTCCGCCGGCCGCCGCGACCGCGCGAGCGACTGCAGGCCGAGGAAGATCAGGTACCCGGCCCCCGCGAGCTTGACGACCTCGAACGCCATCGCCGAGCGGGCCAGGACGAGCGACACGCCGAGCGCCGACAGGATCGCGTGGACGAAGCACCCGGCAGCGATCCCGGCCGTGGTGAGGAGCCCCGCGCGCGAGCCGCGCGCGAGCACGTTGCGCATGACGAGCATCGTGTCGGCGCCGGGCGTGACGGTGAGGAGCGCTGCAACGCCCGCGAAGAGGAGGATCTGCGGATCGATCATCGGGCGCTCGCCAGCCGCGCGCGGCAGAACGCGTAGAGCGCGTCGTACGCCGGGAACTGGCGCGCCATGTTCTCGTGATCGTCCTTCGAGATCTCCCTGAAGCCCGAGGCTACCGCGTAGAGGCCGGCGGACTCGGGCGTGAGGTGGCGCGCGTCGGTGTCCGCCCCGCGGACGATCAGCGCCAGGGCGCGGAGCGCCGGATCGTCGAGGCGGTACTTGTCGAGGAACGCGTCGAACGAGCAGCGGTCGCCCTTGTGGCCGAGCTCGACGCCGGGCACGTCGTAGGGGATCGCGCCCTCGCGCTCGGCGACCGCCATGACGTCCCGGTCCGGCACGAACAGGAAGGCCGCGTCGCGGTCGACGAAGCGGCTCACGAGCCAGGGACACGCGATCCGATCCACCCGGGCCTTCTCACGCGTGACCCATTTCATGGTTGCCCTCCCTTTGGAATGTCCCGTTGCATTGCTATGTAACATACGTTACATTCAATTGCAACCGATGGCTCAGTGGCTGGTCCTGCTGGTCGCGCTGCCCCCGCACCCCTCGAGCCTGCGCGTCCGGGTGTGGCGAAAGCTCCGGGCGCTCGGGGCGGTGGCGCTGAAGAAGTCCGTCTACATCCTTCCGTTCACCCCGGAGAACGTCGAGCAGTTCCAGTGGCTCACCCAGGAAGTGCAGAAGGCCCGGGGCGAGGCGACGCTCATGAAGGTGGACCAGATCGAGAACATG
>JBGPIS010000313.1:0-3787 GCA_041484965.1 Methylomirabilia bacterium | reverse complement strand
GGGTATCATACGAGCATGAAAATCCACGACGAGTACCGCGCCAAGCACCCGAAGTCCGCCGCGCTCTGGGAGCGGGCCCGCGCCGCGATCCCGGGTGGGGTCACCCACGACATCCGTCACCTGGCGCCGTTTCCGGTGTACGTCGAGCGCGCCCAGGGCACGCGCAAGTGGGACGTGGACGGCCAGGAGTACGTGGACTACTGGATGGGTCACGGCGCGCTCTTCCTCGGTCACTGCCACCCCGCGGTCGTGACGGCGGTGCAGGCCCAGATGGCGCGGGGCACGCATCTGGGCGCCTGCCACGAGCTCGAGGTCCGGTGGGCGGAGCTCGTCAACAAGCTCGTCCCGTGCTCGGAGCTCGTGCGCTTCACGATGTCGGGCACCGAGGCGACGCACCTGGCGATGCGCGTGGCGCGCGCCTACACGGGGCGCACGAAGATCGTGAAGTTCGCAGGCCACTTCCACGGCTGGCACGACGGCGCCGTCGCGGCCGTGAACCCGCCGTACGAGGTGCCGATGTCGGCGGGCGTGCCCGGCGCGACGCTCGACCAGGTCCTGGTCTGCCCACCCAACGACGTCAAGGCGGTGGAGATCGCGCTCGAGCGGGGTGACGTCGCTGCGGTGATCCTCGAGCCCGCGGGCGGCCAGGCGGGGACGACGCCGACCATCCCGGGCTACCTGCAAGAATTGCGCGCGCTGACGACGCGCCACGGCGTCGTTCTCATCTTCGACGAGGTCATCACAGGCTTCCGCTACGCGCCGGGCGGCGCCCAGGCCTACTTCGGCGTGACGCCCGACCTGACGACGCTCGCCAAGATCGTCGCGGGTGGGCTTGCGGGCGGCGCCCTCTGCGGCACGCGTGAGCTGATGGGGATGCTCGCCTTTCGCGGCGACCCCGACTGGGACCGCGGCCAGCGGGTCGCCCACGCGGGCACGTTCAACGCGAACCCGCTGTCGGCGGCGGCTGCCATCGCCACACTCGAGCTCTGCGCGGACGCCGCGCTCCAGGCGCGCGCCAACAAGCTGGGCGACCAGCTCCGCGGCGCGCTGGCCGACGCCATGAAGCGCGCCGGGGCGCCGGGCGTCTGCTACGGCGAAGCGTCCATCTACCACGTGTCGTTCGAGGGCAAGCCCGGCCTCGCCGGCTTTGACCGCCCGCGCAAGGGAGGCCTCTACCACCTGCTGCGCTGTGCGCTGCTCAACCACGGCGTGGACTGCTCGGCCAACCACGGCTGGATCTCGGCGCTCCACACCGAGGACGACCTGGCGCGCACGGTCGAGGGCTACGAGCGCGCGTTCCGGGCGATGCTCGCCGACGGCGCGTTCAAGGGCGCATGAGGGGCGAGCGCGTGTCTCGCGCACCGGCACCCGTCGTCCTGGCTCTGGTGTGCGCGGCGCTCGGGGCGTGCGTCTATTACCCGAAGGTCACCGAGGTGGGCGGCATCCGTATCCTCCCTGTGCACGGCCGCGTCGTGCGCCAGGACGGCGGCGCGGTGTTCTTCGCCGACATCAACAGCACCGGCAAGTTCGACGACGTGCTCACCCGCGTGGAGACCGTGGTCGCCCGGCGCGCCCAGCTCGTGGACGCCGCGGGAGCGCCGCTCGCGCGCCTCCTCGTGCCCGGCGCGACGCTCGTGCGCCTCGTGCCGGACGGCCGGCGCGTCCTCCTCTCCGACCTCACGCGCGAGCTCAAGCCCGGCGAGGTCATCATCGTCACGCTCTTCTTCGAGAAGACCGGCGCCATCGGCGTCATCGCGCCCGTCGAATAGACACGTCCGCGTCCCTCTGCTATCCTTCCGCGTCTGGTGGGCAGGTAGCTCAGTTGGTAGAGCACAGGACTGAAAATCCTGGTGTCGGCGGTTCAATCCCGTCCCTGCCCACCAGCTCTTTCTTCTAGTTCGCCGCGCTGGTTGCTCCGCCACCGTGACCGCCAAAGCCCTCGGGCTGACGATCCCACGATCGCTGCTGCGGGCGGACGAAGTGATTCAGTGAGAGGCCGTCGGGGTCACCGCCGCCACTCCACTCCGTTGCCGCCCTGTCGTTTCGCCTGGTAGCGCGCGTCATCGGCGCTCTGGATGAGGTCGCGGCCGGTGGCCACGTCCTCAGGGATGGCGGCGACGCCGAAGCTTGCGGTGACGCGTCCGCATCTGAACGGATAACGCTCGACGATTCCGCGCATGCGCTCGGCATACGTGATCGCCGCGGCCTTCGGCGTGTCGCGGAGAAGGGCCACGAACTCGTCCCCTCCGTACCGAGCGATGACCGTGCTTCGCCGGGACTGGTGCGCCAGGAGGTGCACGCACTCTCTGAGGACCTCGTCCCCCGCGCCGCGCCCCCAGCCGTCGTTCACGGCCGCGAACTCGTCCAGATCGAGCAGGACGGCCGAGAGCGGCTGCCGGTCGCGGGCGGCCCGCTTCGCTTCCTCGTCGGCGCGCAGCATCAAGTAGCGCCGACTGTAGGCCTCGGTCAGCGGGTCTTTGAAGGCGAGCTCTTCGAACGGAGCGTTGCCGATCGCGCCGGTCGCGGACGAGGCGAACGTGCGCGCCACGTCCTCGAGACCGGCGTGAAAGGGAACGACGCGGCCGGCTGCGTCGAGGGCGTTGATCAGTTGGAGGACGCCCAGGATCTGGAGCGATGGGTCTTGCAGGGGGACCGCGAGCACCGAGCGGGTCCGGTATCCGGTCCGGAGGTCAACCTGCCAGTTGAACCCGTACGGCTGATCCGGTGGGATCGTGTACGCGTCCGGGATGTTGAGGGTGGCGCCGGTCGTGGCCACGTACGCCGCGAGGCTCGGTAGGTGGAGCGGTAACCGCTGGGCTTCGAAGCGCCGCTTGATCTCCTCCTCGCCGAGCCGGCGGATCATGACGTCGTTCTGAACGACGGCAAACCGGAGGTAAGCGCCCTCGCGAATAAACAGCGTGGCGGCGTCTGCGCCGGTCGCCCGGCGCGCTTCCATGACAATTCGCGCCAGGGGCGACGAGGTGACGTGCGGGGTGCGGAGGGCGATACCCAGATCGGTGAAATTGCCGAGGAGATTGGACTGCGTGCCGGGGCTGTCGAACATCTCGCCTGTATCGGGTGCACTGGACATGCCAAGGCGTCGCGAGCGGCAATATCTTGGAATTGCGGGAAGAATGCGCTCGTCGGCCTTGGAGAGCTTCGAGTCCTGACCAGTTTTTCATGGGTCGGCGGTAAGTTTCATTTCACGGGCTCGATTTCGCGGTCCACTGCTTCTGCGAACGCCGGGCTCGACACTTCCGGAAACGGTATCCGGCTCATGAGGACCCTTGCCCAACCCGCACGCCGTCGCATCGTCCGGCCATCGCCATCCGGCGCGCCGGGTTGTCACTCGGGGTCGGGGCGCCGTTCGCCTTCCGGTGCGCAGCGTTCTATGTGGACACGATCCTCAAAGGGGCCACGCCCGCCGGCGGGCCACGAAGTAAAAGACCACCGCATTCGTGGCGTGCAGCAGGAGATTGGTCAGATGATCGTCGAGGGGCCTCATGCCCCAGAGCCGGTAGTCCAGGGCGAAGGTCATCCAGGTCAGGGAATCCAGTGGCCAAAAAAACGACGAAGAGAGTTTCTCACGTGCCCTAGCTGGGACTTCCCCAGAAAGCGTCGCGATCAGCTCTTAAGCGCCCAGCCCCATTCCTCGCTTCGCCTGAAGCCGCGGACGCTATACCAGATTGACCAGGTCATGAGCGCCGCCGTGAACGGGATTCCGGTCACGACGTTGACCGCGACAAAGAGATCGACATTTCGCCAGCTGAGCGCGAACAGTCTGAAG
>JBGPIS010000312.1:0-3794 GCA_041484965.1 Methylomirabilia bacterium | reverse complement strand
TCGACCGCGCGCGTCATCGTCAACCGCGCCTCGATGAAGACCGAGTACGCGCGGGTGACAGCCCTGCTGGATGCGATGAATGCGGCGCGGAGCCGGCACGCGCCTCTCCCGGGCCGCCCGCGGCGCGAACCGTCCCCGGGAGCCCCGCTCCCGTGAGCACCATGTCACCGCGCGCCCCGTGGCGCGGCGCCCCGCGGCTCGCACGGCCATGATCCGGACGCTCGATGCGCGCGCGCTCGGGTTCGACGCCGTCGTCCGGATGCTCGCGCGCTCGCCGGAAGCGGTCGCCCCGGAGATCCACCGCGCGGTGGACGAGATCCTCGCCGCCGTGCGCGCGCGCGGCGACGCCGCCATGCTCGAGTACGTCGCGCGCTTCGATGGCTTCCGGCCGTCCTCGGCGGCGGCGCTCGCGATCGCGCCCCCCGAGTTGGCGGAGGCCGAGCGCGCGCTGCCGCCCGCCGTTCGCGCCGCGCTCGCCTATGCGGCGGAGCGCATCGAGCGCTACCACGCGGCCGCGGTGCCGAAGTCTTGGCGCATGACCGACGAGCACGGCTCCGTCCTCGGCCAGGAGATCCGGCCGCTCGACCGCGTGGGCATCTACGTCCCCGGCGGGCGCGCCGCGTACCCCTCGACCGTGCTGATGACCGCCGTGCCGGCGCGCGTCGCCGGCGTCCGGGAGATCGTGCTCGTGACGCCGCCGGGGCCCGGCGGCCGCGTCGAGCCGGCGGTGCTGGCTGCGGCGCGGATCGGGGGGGTGACGGAGGGCTGGCGCGTCGGCGGCGCCCAGGCGGTGGCGGCGCTCGCGTACGGGACCGCCACGATCCGCAGGGTGGACAAGATCGTTGGGCCAGGAAACATCTACGTCGCGCTCGCGAAGGCGCGGGTCTTCGGCGAGGTCGGCATCGACATGATGGCCGGGCCGAGCGAGGTCGTCGTGGTGGCCGACGCGGCCGCGGACCCTGAGTGGGTGGCCGCTGACCTGCTCGCGCAGGCGGAGCACGACCCGATGGCCCGGGCGCTCCTCATCACGGACTCCGACGCGCTCATCCCGCGGGTCGCCGCCGCGCTCGAGCGCCAGCTCGGGTCGCTCCCGCGCCGCGCGATCGCCGAGAAGGCGGTCGAGGCCAACGGCGCGCTCATCCGCGTCGCGACGCTCGACGACGCGGTCGAGCTGGCGAACCGGTTCGCGCCCGAGCACCTCGAGCTGATGGTCCGGGTGCCGGCCGCGCTGCTGCCGCGTGTCCGCCACGCGGGGGCCGTGTTCATGGGCGGCCACACGCCGGAGGTCGTCGGCGACTACGTCGCCGGGCCGAACCACGTGCTGCCGACGGCTGGCACGGCGCGCTTCGCGTCGCCGCTCGGCATCGAGGATTTCGTCAAGCGTTCGAGCGTCATCGAGTACTCGCCCCGCGGGCTTGCGGCGGCCCTGCCCCACATAAGGGCGCTCGCAGACGTCGAGGGGTTGACGGGCCACGGCAGCGCGGCCGAGCTGCGACTCAGGAACGACGGAGGGACCGGCGCATGAGCGCTTCGAGCACGGCACGGCAGGCGCGGGTGGAGCGCAAGACGAAGGAAACCGAGATCACGCTCCAGCTCAACCTCGACGGCACGGGCGCGTCGAAGATCCAGACGCCCATCCCGTTCTTCAGCCACATGCTCGAGGCCTGGTCGAAGCACGGCCTGATGGACCTCGCCGTCGACGCGCAGGGTGACGTCGAGGTGGACCAGCACCACACCGTCGAGGACGTCGGGATCGTGCTCGGGCAGGCGCTGCGCCGGGCGCTCGGCGACAAGAAGGGCATCGTGCGCTTCGGCACCGCGTTTGTCCCGATGGACGAGACGCTGGTCTCCGCGTCGGTCGACGTGTCAGGACGGCCGTTCCTCGTCTTCGGCGTCCCCGTGGCGCGCACACGCGTGTCGAACTTCGACCTCGACCTGCTCCAGGAGTTCTTCCGTGCCTTCGCGTTCAACGCCGAGCTCACGCTCCACGTCACCATGCACTACGGCCACAACCTGCACCACATCACCGAGGCGGTGTTCAAGGCCGTCGGCCGGGCGCTGGCCGAGGCGACGCGGATCAACCCGCGGATCGCCGGCGTCCTGCCGTCGACGAAGGGCACGTTGTGATCGCCGCGGTGCGAGCCGCAACACGTCGCGGGGCTGGGGCCCCGCCGTGCGAGGCGAGCCTGTGATCGCCGTGATCGACTACGGCCGGGGCAACCTCGGGTCGGTCGAGAAGGCCTTCGTCCGGGTCGGGATCCCCGCGGTGGTCACCCAGGACGCGCGCGCGGTGGACGAGGCGGACGCCGTCGTGCTGCCAGGGGACGGTGCGTTCCATGACGCCATGGTGAACCTCGACCGGCTCGGGCTCGTACCGGCGCTCCGGCGGGCTCTGGACGGCCGCCGACCGTTCCTCGGGATCTGCCTCGGCTACCAGCTCCTGTTCTCGACGAGCGAGGAGTTCGGCGAGGGGCGCGGGCTCGACGTGATCCCGGGCGTGGTTCGGCGGTTCCCGCCGGGCGAGAAGGTGCCGCACATGGGCTGGAACCGCGCCGAGCACGCGGGCGACCTGCGCCTCTTCGAGGGCGTTCCCTCGGGCGCGCACTTCTACTTCGTCCACTCGTACTACCCCGTGGTCTCAGCGGGGCCGGATCTCAAGGTCGCGTGGTGCGACTACGGCATCCGCTTCGCCGCGGCGATCGAGCGCGGGCGCATCCACGCCACGCAGTTCCACCCCGAGAAGAGCCAGCGCTGGGGCCTGCGCCTCCTCGAGAACTTCGCCGCGATCGTGAAGTCGTCCGCGGGGAGCGCGCCGCGGTGATCCTGATCCCCGCGGTCGATCTGCGCCAGGGACGAGCCGTGCGCCTGCGCGAGGGGCGCGCCGACGCCGAGACCGTCTTTTCCGACGACCCGGTCGCCGTGGCGGCGCGCTGGGTGGGCCTCGGCGCTCGGCGACTCCACGTCGTGGACCTCGACGGCGCGTTCGCCGGCGAGCCACGGCAAGCACCGCTCGTTGCAAAGATCGTCGCCGCCGCCTCGCCGGTACCCGTGGAGGTCGGCGGGGGCCTGCGCACGCTCGAGGCGATCGAGGCCGTGCTCGAGGCCGGCGCGCGCTGGGCCGTCGTCGGCACGCGCGCGGCGCTCGACCGGGCGTTCCTCGCCGAGGCCTGCCGGACGTTCCCCGGGCGGATCATCGTCGCCGTGGACGGCCGCGGGCCCCGCGTGGCGGTCAGGGGCTGGCAGGAGGTCGTGGACGACACCGTGGCACAGGTCGGCGCGCGCGCGCGCGACGCGGGCGCGTCGGCGCTGCTCTACACCGACGTGAGCCGTGACGGCACCGAGATCGGTCCGAACGTCGAGGACACCGAGGCGCTGGCCCGCGCGGTGGACCTGCCGATCCTCGCCTCCGGCGGCGTCGGGCGCGTGGACGACCTCAGGCGCCTGGCGGCGATCCCGCGCGTGGAGGGTTGCGTGGTGGGCCGCGCCCTCTACACGGGCGCGATCGACCTCGGCGAGGCCCTCCGGGCGCTCGGGGCGGACTGATGCTCGCGAAGCGGATCATCCCCTGCCTCGACGTCAAGGACGGCCGCGTCGTCAAGGGCGTTCGATTCGTGGACCTGCGCGACGCGGGCGATCCCGTCGAGACCGCGCTCGTGTATGACGCGCAGGGCGCCGACGAGCTCGTGTTCCTCGACATCACCGCGTCGCACGAGAACCGCGAGATCATGCTCGACGTCGTCCGCCGGACGGCCGACGGGATCTACATGCCCCTCACCGTCGGCGGCGGCATCCGC
>JBGPIS010000311.1:0-3800 GCA_041484965.1 Methylomirabilia bacterium | reverse complement strand
TTCGAAGGCTTCGCGCCCCAGGTCCTCCTTGCGCTTCCCTTCCTTTTGAAGCTCGCGCTCCACCACCATCTGCGTCGCGATCCCGGCGTGGTCCAGGCCGGGGAGCCAGAGCGTGTCGAAACCGCTCATCCGCTTCCAACGCACGATCACGTCCTGGAGCGAGAGGGTGAACGCGTGGCCGATGTGGAGGGAGCCCGTGACGTTCGGCGGCGGGATGACGATGCAGTACGGCTTGCCCGGCTTCACGGGATCGGCGGCGAAGTAACCGCGTGCCTCCCAGACGGCATACCAGCGCTTCTCGACCTCGACGGGCTCGTAGCGGTCGGAGATCGACTCGGTCATGGGTCTTTTACTGTAACACCTGGGCCGCACGCGCGAGCCGCCACCCGTCGCCGGCGCGCCTGAACACGAGGCCCCACGGCACGCGGGCATCGCTCGCCGCGACGGACACCAGTCGTGGCGTCGGGCCGTCCTCGGGCGCGTCGCACGCGGGCTCGGGCCGGAGCGAGGCGGAGAGCTGGCGGCGGAGCGGACCGTGGGGGACGAGCCTGGCGAGCGTGGCGGTATCCCCGACGCCCAGCGCGCTGAAGAAGCGCGTCACGACCTCGTGGAGCTCGCGGTGCCAGGCGTCGTGATACGTCCGGCTTATGCGGGAGAAGACTCCGGTCTCAGGCGCCAGCCGGAAGACGTCCTCGGCCTCGGTCTGGCCCTCGCAGCCGGGCGTCCATCCGGGGTAATGGAGCTCGTAGCGCACGCGGAACTCGGCGCCGCGCACCGCGTACGACCGCGCGACGAGCGTGTCGCCGAAGACATCCGCGGTCGACCACGTCACGCGCACGCCGTCGCCCTCCTGTCGGACCAGGTCCAGCCTGAGCGCGCGCGTGCCGCGGCCCGAGGCGCTGCCTTCCCATGCCGCGAGGAACTGCGGGATGCCCCCCGGCGCCGCCGGGAGCGGAGACACGCTGGGCCGACCGTCCCGGTGCATCGTCGTGAGGAGCGCGGGCTCGCCATGGAACCGTCCGTAGACCCGCACCGTGTTGACGCCGCCCGCGTCGCTCAACTGGAACGTGCCCACGACCAGCCGGCCGACCCGCGCGACACCGAGCGCGGCGCCGCCCCAGGCGTCGCCGAAGGCGTCGAGCCGGTCCTGGAGGAACCCGGTCGAGGCGAAGGGGCCGCCGCTCGCGAGGTTCTCGACGATCTCCTCGTCGAGCAGCGCGTACATCTCGCGGTAGACGCCGGCCGGACTGTCGCCGTCCTGCTGGAGCACGCGCTCGGGCGCCAGCGCGAGCTCGCGGAACCGCTCGAGGCGGTCGGGCAGGCCCGCGGCGCCGAGCGCGTTCGCGCCGCCGACCGCGAGCGTCAGGAGGACGAGGCAGACCACCCGCCGCGACGCACTGGGACTCGATGGCCAACGCACGCGGCTATGGTACAACAGAGCCGTGCGGTTGCTCGTCCTCGATCGGTACGTCGTGCGCGAGTTGGTCTCACCCTTCGTCTTCGGCGGCTCGCTCTTCACGTTCTTCCTCATCATCGACCGCATCTACCACCTGACGGACCTCGTCATCACCAAGGGCGTGCCGTTCTACCTCGTCATCCAGCTCCTCGTGTTCATGCTCCCTTCCTTCCTCGCCCACACGCTGCCGATGGCGCTGCTCGTCGCCGTGCTCATCGCTGGGGGCCGCATGGCCGGCGACCTCGAGATCGTCGCGTTCAAGTCCGCGGGGGTGAGCACGCTCCGGCTCTTCCGCCCGGTCCTCGTCGTGGCGCTCGCCGTCACGCTCGCGACGGCGGCGCTCACGCTCGTCGTGAACCCGCTGGCGAACCACGAATTCGAGCGCCAGCTCTTCCGTATCCTCCAGTCGCGGGCCGTGAGCGGCCTCCAGGAACGCCTGTTCAACGCGACGTTCGGCGACGTCATCATCTACGTCGAAGAGGTGAGCGCCTCGCAGGTGGCGCTCCGCGGGCTGCTCGTCTCCGACGAGCGCGACCCGAAGCTCTCCCGCATCGTCACCGCCCGCGAGGGCCGGCTGCTGACGGACGACGTCAACCGGCGCATCACGCTCCGCATGCTGAACGGCGCGGTCAACGAAGCCGACGTGACGCCCGCCGACCCGCCGAAGGCGGTGCTGTCGGAGGGCTCGCCACCGGGGGGCGCCGCCAGCGCGGCGCGCTACCGGCACACACTCTTCAGCATCTACGACATGAGCCTCTCCGTGGACTCGCCGCTCAGGAGCGCGCCCCGGATCGAGAAGCCCGAGAAGGACTTGTCCCTCGGCGAGCTCGAGGCGCGGATCGCCGCGCTCGCGCAAGACCGGCACGGCCGCGCGCCGTACGAGCTCGAGTGGCACAAGCGGTACGCACTGCCGCTGGCGGCGCTCGTGTTCGCGCTGGTCGCGTTTCCGCTCGCGGTCCGCTCCCACCGCGGCGGGCGCTCGGTCGCGCTCGCCGGGAGCCTCGCGATCCTCCTCACCTACTACGTGGTGATGACGTCGCTCGAGGGCGTGGCGCTCAGGCTCCAGATCGCGCCGTGGGTGGCGATCTGGACGCCGAACGTCCTCTTCGCCGGCGTCGGCGCGGTGCTCTTCGCCGCCACGGCCCGCGAGTGGCGCTGGCCGGCGATGCCCGCGCTCTGGCGCGCGCTCGGCCGGGTCCGCCGCGCCGTGCGGAGGCCCGGCGCCCGCGCGGCGCGGCCGTACGCCGCCGTGGCGCGCGACTCGACGCACATCATCGACCGCTACCTCGTGCGCGAGTTCCTCACGTTCATGGGGATCGGCCTCGCCGTGGCGGCGGCGCTCTTCGTCGTGGTGGACCTGCTGCAGACGCTCGACCGCTACCTGCGCGTCAAGCCGCCGCTCCTCTACATCTTCGAGCACTTCGCCTATCGTCTCCCGCCCGCGCTCCACGACGGGATGCCCGTCATCATGCTCGTCGCGACGATCTTCCTCTACCTGACGCTGAGCCGGTACCACGAGCTGACCGCGCTGAAGGCGGCGGGGCTCTCCCTCTATCGGATCAGCCTCCCGGTGCTCGGCCTCGGCGTGGCCGTCGCGCTCGGCGCCGGGCTCTTCCAGGAGCTCGCGCTGCCGATCCTGAACGAGCGCGGCGAAGAGGTGGACCGCGTCAAGATCCGGGGCCAGGCGCCGCGCCACCTCCAGTCACGCCAGCGCCTCTGGGTGCGGAGCTCGGACTCCCGCTTCTATCGGATCGCGCTCCTCCACCCGGGGACCAACGACATGTACGGCGTGACGATCCTGGAGCTGGACCGGGACTTCCGTCTCACCGACCGGCTCGACGCGCGCCGCGCCCACTGGACCCCGGCGGGCTGGGAGCTCAGCGAGGGCGCGCTCCGGGAGATCGCCCGCGACGGTCAGGTGCAGACGGTCCCGTTCGTGTGGACCGCGCTCGACATCAAGGAGGAGATGGAGGACTTCATCCGCATCCAGAAGTCGGTGACGTCCATGAGCTACCGCGAGCTCAAGGAGTACATCGCCCGACTCGAGGCGGCGGGTTTCCAGGCGCGGAAATATCTCGTCGAGCTCTACTCGAAGCTCTCGTTCCCGCTCGTGAACCTGGTCATGGTATTGGTGGCGATCCCCTTCGCGCTCCAGTCGCCCCGCGGCGGGCGCCTGTTCGGCATCGGCCTCGCGATCGCGATCATGGCGGGGTACCTCGTCGTCCACTACGTCGCGCTCGCCTTCGCCCGCGCCGATCTCCTCCCGCCGCTCCTGGCCGCGTGGACGGCGAACATCATTTTCATGGGGATCGGGGTCTCGCTCCTCCTCCGCGCCCGCACCTAG
>JBGPIS010000310.1:0-3802 GCA_041484965.1 Methylomirabilia bacterium | reverse complement strand
GGGCGAAGCCCTTGACGTCCACGACCCCCGCGCCCAGCTCGCGCCCGTCGCCGTGCTTCTTCCAGAGATCGAGCTCAGCCATCTCGCGGCCCGTGAACTCGAGCACGAACTGGTCGGCGCGCGCCTTGAGGATCCCGGGGAAGTAGGGCTCGTACGTCCGCTGGAAGCGCGCGCGCCCGAAGCGGTTGCCGAAGCAGATGTGGAAGCCGAGCCGCGCGTCGATCCCGGCGGTGGCCATGTTGAAGAGTCGCGCCATCTCCTCGCCGGAGACGTTGCCGCGCGCTGGCTCGTCGATCTGGATGAACTCCGCGCCCGCCGCGACGAGCCCGCGGAGCTCTTCGTTGATCACCTCGGCGAAGCGCTCGGCGACCTCCACGACACCCTTGTAGAGCTTCCCCGGATGGATGCGCGAGCCGAAGGTCAGCGGCCCCGCGCACGTCGCCTTGGTCGATCGGCTCGTGTGCTTCTTGAGGTATTCGAATTCCTTGATGATGCCGAGCCCGCCCGGCGGCGTCTCGATCCGCCCGACCGCCTCATACCTCGTCTGCTGGTCGTAGCCCCACGGGCCCGCCTTGCGGCGGACGGGGAGGGGCTCGATGCCCTTGATGATCGCGTAGTACGAATCCACGTAGCCGTCGAGCCGGCGGACTTCGCCGTCCGTGATGATGTCGATCCCCGCCGTCTCCATGTCGCGGATCGCGGTGTCGGCGGCGTCGTCGAACATCTCGTCCATGTCAGCCGGGCCGAATTCGCCGCGCTCGATGGCTTTGACGGCGGCGAACCACCAGCCGGGTTTTCCGTGCGAGCCGACGACGGCGCTGGGGATGGGCTGTAACGCGTTCATGCAAAGATCCTCCGACCGCAGCTAGGTTTTGGTTCGCCGAGGAGCCCGTCCATCACGCCGGATTGTCGGAGGCTCTCGGGAGCGCCGCGGTATTCGGGAACACCAGGAAGCGCATCAGCTCGTCCCTCCGATGATACGCAGCACGCCTGGATCCCGATGAGCGTCATGCGGTTTTCCAGCGAAGACGATCTCGCCCCGTTCGATGACATAGAGGCGGGTTGTCCACGAAGGCACGTGGTGGATGTTGGACTCGGCGAGCAGGATGCTGTGGCCGAGCTTCGTGATGGCCGCGATGCTCTCGCTGATCGTCGGGATGACCGTGGGCGAGAGCCCCTCGAAGGGCTCGTCGAGCAGGAGCAGCTCGGAATCGAGGGCGAGCGCCCGCGCGATCGACAGCATCTTGCGCTCGCCGCCCGAGATCTGGGTACCGCCGCGCAACGCGTACCCGCGGAGCTGCGGGAAGACCTCGTAGGCCCGCTCGATCCGCTCCGCTCCGGGGCGGCCGGACGGCCGGGTCCACGTCCCCAGTTCAATGTTCTCGGCGACCGTCAGATCGGCGAAAATCTCGCTCTCCTCGGGCGAGAAGCCGATCCCCATCGCGGCGATCGCGTGGGTGGGGAGGCCCGCGACATTGCGGCCGTTGAATTCGATGGTGCCGCTGGTGGGCTTCAGATAGCCCATCACGGTCCGGAGGGTGGTGGTCTTGCCGGCGCCGTTCCGTCCGACGAGACACACCAGCTCCCGCTCGCCGACCTCGAGCGCGACGTCGCGCAGGATGTGGCTCGCCTCGATGAAGACGTTCAGCTCCCTGATGGCGAGCATCACGAGAGGGGTTTGCCGACGACGGTGGCGATCACCTGGGCGTCAGCACGAATGCCGGCCGGCGTCGTGTCGGCGAGCACGCGCCCCTGATGGAGGGCGACAATGCGGTCCGAGTAGCCGAAGACGATGTCCATGTCATGCTCGACTTGGAGGATCGCCTTGATGCCGATCCGCTTGGCTGCTCCGACGAGCACCTCCATGATGAGGTGCTTGTCGCGGGTGCTGACGCCGCTCGTCGGCTCGTCCAGCAGGATGATTTCCGGGCCGAGCGCGAACGCGCTCGCCACGTCGAGGAGCTTCTTGTCTCCCTGGGGGAGCGTGCGGGCGGGACGCGAGAGCTTGTCGCTGAGGCCGAACAGCTCGGCGACGTCGCGGACGCTCGCGGCGACCTCGGCGTCGCGGGCGAGCGAGGCCCAGAGCCGGCGGCCCCGCCCGAGCCGCGACAGCACCGCGACGGCGATCGTCTCCCCGGCCGTGAGCCCCGGAAAGATGTTCACGAGCTGGAAGCTCCGCGCCATGCCGCGCCGGGCGAGCCGTACCGGTCCGATCCCCGCGACTTCTTCGCCCTTGAAGCGTACGGTGCCGGTCGTGGGCGTCGCGAGCCCGGTCAGCACGTTGACGAGCGTGGTCTTGCCCGCGCCGTTCGGCCCGATGATCGACACGAATTCTCCCGCAGCGACGGAAAGGCTCACACCGTCGAGCGCGCAGAAGTCGCCGTAGAACTTTCGGATGTTCTTCGCTTCCAGAAGCGCCATCAGGCGCCGGCCCTCGCGCGGGGGTCGAGAAGGCTCATCAACCCGCGCGGAAAGAAGATCACCACGACCGCAAGGATCGCGCCGAAGATGAAGCGCCAGTACTGCGTGAGCGACATCACCGAATCTTGCAGAAAGATGAAGACGAAGGCGCCGAGGATCGGCCCGAAGAAGTTGGCGAAGCCGCCGAGCACCAGCATGAACACTAGGTTACCCGAGTGCGTCCAGTACGCGAGGAGCGGGTCGGCGAGCCCCGTCGGCACGACCAGAATCGTGCCACCGACCGCGCCGAAGACCCCCGCGAGGAGAAAGGCGTAGAAGCGGTAGCGCCGCACGCTCACGCCCACGTACTCGGCCTTGTTGGGATTCTCGCGGATCGAGCGCAGGCAGAGGCCGAACGGCGAGCGTACGATGCGCCACATGACCACCGTCGCGACGGCGAGCAGCACCAGCGCATAGAAGTAGAACGGGCCAATGAGGAACTCCACCTTGTCGAGCGTCGGAAAGCTCTGACCGAGGAGCTTCGGTCGCAGCACCCGCATGCCCTCGTCGCCTCCGGTGAGGTGATAGAACTTGTAGAGGAACGAGTAGAACAGCATCCCGAACGCGAGCGTCAGCATCCCGAAGTAGATCTTCACGTAGCGCACGCAGAGGAGCCCGATCGGGACCCCGATGACCAGCGCCGCCAGCGCGGACACGAGGAGGATGACTTCGAAGTGGAGAATGCCGAACGCGCTCGTCATGTACGCCGCGGTGTAGGCGCCGAGGGCCACGAAGAGGGCGTGCCCGAACGAGAGGAGCCCGGTGTAGCCGAACAAGAGGTTGAGGCCGAGCAGCGCGATGCCGTAGCCGAAGAACGGCAGCATGAGCGTGGCGTAGTAATCCCGGCCGAGGAAGGGCACCACCGCCACGCCGACGGTGGCCACCGCCAGGGCGAGCCGCCCGATCACGTGGCGGCCTTCGCGAACAGGCCGGCCGGTCTGATGACGAGTACGGCGATGACGACGAGGTAGATGGCCAGCATCTCGACCTCGGGGTAGGTCGCGATGGCCACCGCCCGTAGCACGCCCACGATCAGCGCGCCGACAAAGGCCCCGCGCATGCTCCCGAGACCTCCGATGACCACGACGGCGAACGCCTCCACGATCAGGTCGATCCCCATCTCGCTCATCGCGGCGGTCACCGGGATGACCAGGGCGCCGCCGACGGTGCCGAGCGCCGTGCCAAGCGTGAACACGCGCACGTAGACGCGGGTGATGTCGACGCCGAGCGCGGCGGACATGCGGGGATTTTCGGCGGTGGCCCTCACGATGCGGCCGAAGCGCGTGCGCCGGAGCATCCCGCCCATCAGCGCGGCGATCAGCCCGCCGGCCGCGATGACGAT
>JBGPIS010000309.1:0-3837 GCA_041484965.1 Methylomirabilia bacterium | reverse complement strand
CTCTTCGCCTTCACGCTCTCCTGGAACGAGTTCATCTACGCCCTCACGTTCACGTCGTCCTCCGACCAGGTCACCGCGAGCGTGGGCGTCACGAGCGAGCTGATCCGCGGCGACATCTACTTCTGGGGCGAGCTGATGGCGGGCGCGATCCTCGGCTCGGTCCCGATCGTGATCCTCTACGTCTTCTTCCTCGACTACTACGTCTCCGGCCTCACCACCGGGGCGATCAAGTAGGGGCTGCGGAGGGCTCCATGGCGACGGAAGAGAGGGTCGGAACGGTCACGGACTACTACTCGAAGATCGGCGTTGCCGCGATCACGCTGGCCGGCGGCGCGCTCCGGGTCGGCGACCGCATCAGGATCCTCGGCCACACGACCGACCTCACGCAGACCGTCGAGTCCATCCAGATCGAGCACCAGCCGGTGCAGCAGGCCGAGCGCGGGCGCGAGATCGCGCTGAAGGTAAGCGACCGCGTCCGGAAGCACGACACGGTCCTGCGCGTCGTCGGCGACTGACCCCGCTCAGTCGCGCGCGCGGCCCACGAAGGCCTCGAGCATCCCGTCGGCGCAGATCCGCCGGGCGGTGATCGCGCGCCGGAGGGCGAGGAGGCCGCGGGCCTGCTCCTCGTCGGTGACGGCGAGCTTCGAGAGGATGCGGACGGCGCGGTCGGCGTGGTCCCCCTCGACTTCCATGTGGACGTAGTAGAAGTCGAGCGCCGCGCGGGGCACGCCGTAGTGCTTCTCCATCGCGTCGGCCATCCGCTGCATGTGGACCGGGTTGATCGACTCCGTCGCGATGTTCCCGCCGCACAACGCCTCGAGCGTGGACGACCGCTGGAGCAGAAACAGCTCGTTCTTCTCGATGATCGTCGTCGGCAGGTACGACGTCGAGAAGATCTCGTCCCGCGAGATCCCGAGGGCCTCGGCGAGCCTGATGAAGAGATAGCTGTGGGCGGTCGTCTGCCCGCCCACCGTGTCCTCGCCGCCCTCCTCGACGACCAGCGGGATGAGAGCGCGCTGGCGCTCCAGGTCCTCGAAGGTCGGCGTGTAGCCGCCGACGGAGATGATCTTCCACGCGGCGTGGCGGAGGGTGTCGAGAAAGAAGCAGCCCTGCTGCCGGATGACGCTCCGCAGCTGCTCCCGGCCGAGCTCCCCGTCATAGATCATATGGAACAGGCGATGATGGAGCCAGGGGTGGGTCGCCTGCGCCTCCGTGAGCAGCGCGGCGGTGAACGCGGCTGGTGAGAGCGCCATCGGTGCCTCCTTGGGCGCGCCTTCGGCGAGCATCAGGCGGGCCGCTGCTCGAATCGCTGCGCGAACCGCGACATCGAGTAGGTGCAGATCCAGTAGACGACGGCGATGAAGAGGTAGAGCTCGAACGGCCGGATCTCGCGGTTGTTGACGATCTGCGCCGCCTTGGTGAGGTCCACGTAGCCGATGATCGAGGCGAGCGAGGTGTCCTTGAAGAGCACGATCATCTGCGTCACGAGCGACGGCACCATGTTGCGGAGCGCCTGGGGGAGCACGACGAAGCGCATCGTCTGCGCG
Organism: Methylomirabilia bacterium; assembly: GCA_041484965.1. GTDB lineage: Bacteria > Methylomirabilota > Methylomirabilia > Rokubacteriales > CSP1-6 > JBGPIS01. The sequence goes on along the minus strand of JBGPIS010000309.1, from coordinate 2,290 downwards.
CGCGTGAGCCCGACGGCCGTCGCGGCCTCCACCTGGCCGCGCGGCACCGACTGGATCCCGGCGCGGACGATCTCGCCAAAGTAGGCCGCCTCGAAGATCACGAAGGCCGTCAGGGCGACGCCGTACTCCGGGATCGGGAACCGGAGCAGCTGCGGGATGACGAACCAGATCCAGAAGATCACCATCACGAGCGGGACGCCGCGGAAGAACTCGACGTAGACCGTCGCCGGCAGGCTGATCCACGGGGCGCGGGCCAGGCGCGCCAGGCCGATGAAGATCCCGAGGACGAACCCCAGGATGATGGCCGGGATCGCCAGGCGCAGCGTGCCCCCGGCGAAGCCCCCGAAGCCGAAGAGCCCCTGGACGACGAGGAACTTGAAGTTGGAGACAACGACGCCGAGGTCGAGCACGACTCTCAGCCGCCCCGCGCGATGAGGCCGGGGATCGCGAAGCGCCGCTCGACGCGCGCCATGATCCCGGCGATCCCCACGCAGAGGACGAGGTAGATCAGCGTGCCCGCGGTGAGTGCCTCGATGGCCTTCGCCGTGTAGGTCTCGATCTGGCGGGTCTGGAAGGTCAGCTCGGCCACGCTGATCGTGAGCGCCACCGAGGAGTTCTTCAGCAGGTTCAGCGACTCGCTCGTCCCCGGCGGCACGATGAGCCGGAGTGCGATGGGTATGATGACCAGCCGGTAGGCCTGGAACGTCGTGAGGCCCATCGCGACCGACGCCTCGAACTGGGTCCTCGGGATGGACTGGATGCCCGACCGGATCACCTCCGACATGCGCGCGCCGTGGTAGACGCCGAGGGCGAACACGCCCGCCCAGAACTCGGCGCCGTGGTTGAAGAGCCACTCCCTGATTCCCGCCGGCAGGAGCGGCGGGACGCCGAAGTACCAGAAGAACATCCAGACGAGCAGCGGGACGTTGCGGAAGAACTCGACGTAGAGGGTCGCCGCGGCGCGGAGCAGCCGCCACGGGACGGTTCGCATGGCGCCAGAGACCATGCCGAGCGCGGCGGCGAGCACCCAGGCGAGCGCCGACAGCTCGAGCGTAGTGGCGAGGCCCTGGAGCAGCCAGCCGCCCGACTGGCCGCTCCAGAGGACGCTCCAGTTGAACTCGTACTTCACGCGGTCGCGGCTACTTCGGTACCACCTGGAGGAGGAGGAAGCGCTTGTTCTCGGCCGTCAGCGGGTACGGCGCCTCGCTCCGCGGCCCGAACCACTTCTCGTACAGCTCGAAGTACTTGCCCGACTCGAGCGCCTCCATGAGGCCGACGTTGACCAGATGGCGGAAGTCCGACTCGTTCTTCCGCATCGCCATCCCGTAGGGCTCGTAGGAGTAGAAGTCGCCGACGATCTCCCACTCGCCCGGGTTCGGCGTCTTCGCCCGGAGGCCGTAGAGCTGGATGCCGTCGTTCGTGAAGGCGTCCGCCTGCCCCTGGACGAGCGCCTGGAAGGCGGCGGGCTGGTCGGGGAACTCGCGGAGCTGCGCCGTCGGCACGCGCTCGCGGATGATCCTCGCGTTCGTCGAGCCCTGCTGTGCGGCGATGCGCTTGCCGGCGATGTCCTGGATGCCGTGGATCGGGCTCCCCTTCTTCACCAGGAACTGGGCGCCGGTGACGAAGAACGTGAGACTGAAGTCCACGGACTCACGCCGCGGCCGCGTGTCGGTCATCGTTCCCGCGATCAGGTCCACCGCGTTCGAGCTGAGCAGCGGGATGCGCGTCGGCGGCGTGGACTCCTTCTTCTCGACCTTGACGGGCTTGCCCAGCTTCTTCGTGATCGCCGGGGCGATCGCCTGCTCCACCAGGTCGATCGAGAAGCCCACCCACTCGTTCTGCTTGTTGACGAACGCAAAGGGCGGCGAGCCCGTGCGGGTGCCGATCGTGAGCGTCCCGGTCCGGCTGATCTTCTCGAGCGTCGTCTCGGCGAACGCCGGCGCCGCGACCGACAGCGCGAGGACAAGGGTCAGGGCGACTGCAAGCACTCTTCTCATCGTGACCTCCAGTCAGTGGGTGAGGATCTTCGACAGGAACTCCTTCGCGCGGTCCGATCTCGCGGCAGCGAAGAACGCCTCGGGCGGCGCCTCCTCGACCACCTGCCCCTCGTCCATGAAGACGACGCGGTGGGCGACGCGCCGGGCGAACCCCATCTCGTGGGTCACGACCATCATGGTCATGCCTTCCCGGGCGAGGACGGTCATGACCTCCAGCACCTCGTTGATCATCTCGGGGTCGAGCGCCGAGGTGGGCTCGTCGAAGAGCATGATCTTCGGCTGCATCGCGAGGG
>JBGPIS010000308.1:0-3842 GCA_041484965.1 Methylomirabilia bacterium | reverse complement strand
TGGCCGAGACGCCGCCGATCCCCGAGGCCGGCATCGCCGCGCGCTCCGGGCTCGACCCCGCGGTGTTCGCGAAGGTGCGGGACGCATTGCTGAAGATCCACGGCCCGCAGTACGCCGCGCTGCTCAAGCGCCTCTACGAGATCGACGGGTTCGGGGCCGCGGACGACCGCGAATATGATCCCGTGCGCGCGGCCATCGACCTGCTCGGCTACCGCCCGCGCTGAGCGCCGCGCCGCCGCCTGCGAGCCTCGTGGAGCCCATGATCGAGATCGCGGGATTGCGCGTGGTGCTGCCGCCCGACGCCGTGATCCTCGACGGCGTCGACCTCACGGTGCGCCCGGGGGAATTCGTCGTCGTGCTGGGGCCGAGCGGCGCCGGCAAGACGACGCTGCTCCGCGCGATCAACCGCCTCGTCGAGCCGACGGCAGGGACGATCCGCGTCGCCGGCCGCGCGGTGACCGGCGCGGGCCCTGTGGAGCTTCGCGAGGCGCGCCGGCGGCTGGGGATGATCTTCCAGCAGTTCAACCTCGTGCGCCGGGCGTCCGTGATCGACAACGTGCTCGCGGGCCGGCTCGGCTACGTCCCGTCGCTGCCCAGCCTCGTCGGCCGCTTCCCGCATGCCGACCGTGAGCTGGCCCGGGCCTGCCTGGGGCAGGTGGGCCTCGCCGCGATGGCGGAGCGCCGCGCCGACAAGCTCTCGGGCGGCGAGCAGCAGCGGGTGGCCATCGCGCGCGCGCTGGCCCAGGAGCCGTCGGTCATCCTCGCCGACGAGCCGACGGCGAGCCTCGACCCCGCGCTCACCGGCAGCATCATGGACATCCTGCGCCGCATCAACGTCGAGCGCGGGCTCACGCTGGTCGTGAGCCAGCACCAGCTCGAGACCGCGCTCGCCTACGCCACGCGCATCGTGGGGCTGCGCCGCGGGCGCGTCTGTTTCGACGGCGCGCCGGGTGACGTCACGCCCGCGGTCGCCGACGCGATCTACGGGAACGGCGGGTGAGACGCGCCGGGCTCTTCGTCGCGGTCGTCGTGCTGGCGTGGGCGGCGTGGGACACCGGCGCCGATCCCGTCCGCTTCGTGCGCGGCGTGCCGTGGATCGTCGACATCCTCGGCCGGATGCTCCCGCCCGACCCGCGCGTGTTGCCCTCGGCGCTGCTCGGCGCGCTCACCACCATCGAGATCGCGCTGCTCGGCACCGCGGTGGCAGCCGTCCTCGCGTTGCCGCTCGGCTTCGTCTCCGCCCGCAACGTCGCCGCGCCTCCCGTCTTTTATCCCGCGCGCGCCGTGCTGAACTTCTTTCGCAGCGTGGACACCCTGGTCTACGCCCTGATCTTCGTCGCCGCCGTCGGGCTCGGCCCGTTCCCCGGCGTGCTCGCCGTCGTCGCCTACACGACCACATCGCTCGCCAAGCTCTACTCCGAGGCCATCGAAGGCATCGACCGCGGCCCCGTGGACGCCATCACCGCCACCGGCGCGACGCCACTGCAGATCTTGCGCTTCGGCGTGCTGCCCCAGGTGTTGCCGCTGTTCCTGTCCTACGTGCTCTACCGCCTGGAGACGAACATCCGCGCCGCCACCGTGCTGGGCTTCGTCGGCGCCGGCGGCATCGGCTTCTACCTGCAGACCTATCTCAGGATGATCGACTACGCCGCGGCCTCGACGGTGCTGCTCGTCACGGTGGGGATGGTGATGGTGGTGGACGCCATCAGCTCGAAGCTGCGCGAGCGCCTGGTGTGAGCGCCGTTGTGATCGATTCATCTGTCATCAATTCGTCTTGCGCCATGCGCGCCGCATTCTCGGCAGTCTGTACCGTGGTTCTGGAAATTCAACGGGTTCGAGGGCACTGGCGAGGCGATCCGTAACGACGACCACGCCCGGCGCCTGTACCTCGGGCGGGTGGCGACCAGAGCGCCCTACCCGAGCGCGGCTGGATGAAGGCGGCTGCGCCAGCGTGCGCGCGTGCTAGGCTGTGGCCGATGGAAGGGAGGGGACAGCTGTCCGCGGCGCGCGCGCGAGCGCTCGAGTGTGTGCGCGAGATCGTCATGGACGTGCTTGGCGATGAAGACGTCCGTGTCTACCTGTTCGGCTCCTGTGCCACCGGCTCACTGCGGCCCAGCAGCGATATCGACGTGGCCGTCGAGTTCCACCACGGCCTCGCGCCAGTGTCCTTCGCCACTCTCCGCGAGCGACTCGAGGAGAGCGACGTCCCGTACGACGTCGACGTCATCGACCTGACCACGGTTTCGCCAGAGTTCGCACACCGCGTTCGGCGCGAAGGCATTCTGTGGAAAGGCTGAGCGAACGGCTCACCGAGGCTGAGACCGCCCTCGCGAGCTTCAACGAGCTCGTTCACCGCACTGACCGGTCCGTCGTCGAGCGCGACGCGGCCATCATGCGGTTCACCTATACATTCGAGGCCGTGTGGAAGACAGCGCAGCGGTACTTGTATGAGCACGAGGGGCTGGACATCGGGTCTCCGAAACAGGCCATCCGCGCGTCCCGGCGGATCGGGCTCGTTACCGACGAGCAGGCCGAAGCGGCGTTGCGAATGGCCGATGATCGCAATCTCGTCGTGCACGTGTACCGTGAAGCCGTCGCCCGCGACCTCGACGCTCGACTGCACGCGCATTCCGCCACGCTTGCCGCGTGGCTCACCGCAATGAGGAGAGGATAGCGTCCCCGCCGACCGCGCCCGCCGAGCGGAACCTGCGCGACCCATCTCACACGGCAGGACTCGATTGACCGGCTCCTTGCGCGCGCCTACACTCCCGCCGTGAAGCTCAGCCGACTCGAGCTCATCGTCACCCTCGCCATCGCCCTCGTCACCGCGCCGCTCGCGGCCGACGCGCAGCCGGCCGCGAAAGTCTATCGGATAGGCCTTCTCGGGAGTCTCCCGCCGACCGCCCCGGGGGCCTCGCGCATCTGGGAGGGATTCTTCCAAGGGCTGCGGGAACTGGGGTATGTCGAGGGCCAGAACATTCTCATCGAGGGCCGCTTCTATGGGGAGCGAACCGAACGACTCCCCGCCCTCGCGGCCGAGCTGGTTCGGATCAAAGTGGACGTCATCGTCGCACAGGGCCCACCCGCGCCCGAAGCGGCCCAGCGCGCCACGTCCACGATCCCCATCGTCATGACGGTCCATCAAGATCCGGTCGGGAGTGGGCTCGTGGCCAGCCTGGCGAGACCGGGGAGAAACGTCACGGGACTGTCCGTCCTCACTACGGAGCTGGTCGGCAAGCGGCTGCAGTTGCTCAAGGAGGCCGTTCCTGGAATCTCCCGCGTGGCCGTGCTCTTGGATCCGACCCATCCAACCGCCGCGCTCCAGTTGAGAGAGGCAGACGTCGCGGCGCGATCGTTGAAGGTGCAGCTTCACGTGCTGGAAGCCCGGGCTCCCAGCGATTTCGCCGCTGCCTTCTCGGCGATGACCAAAGACCGGGCGGGCGGACTCATCGTGCTCGGTACCTTGATGTTCTTCGTCCAAAGAACACGGATCGTGGAGCTGGCGGCTCAGAGCCGCCTGCCGGCGATCTATGGGGCGAAGGAGTCCGCGGAGGCCGGTGGCCTCATGGCGTACGGGCCCAACCTTCGCGAGAGCTACCGGCGGGCCGCCACCTACGTGGCCAAGATCCTGAAGGGCGCCAAGCCGGGCGACCTCCCGATCGAGCAACCCGCCAAGTTCGAGTTCGTCGTCAACATGAAGACGGCAAAGGCCCTCGGCCTGACCATCCCGCCGTCGCTGCTGCTCCGGGCGGACCAGGTGATCGAGTAGCCGAGGGGCGCAATGGCCGAAGACGCGAACTCCCGGATGAACGCCGTCGCATCGCGCAATATCAGGTTCGTTG
>JBGPIS010000307.1:0-3872 GCA_041484965.1 Methylomirabilia bacterium | reverse complement strand
CGAATCACGCGGCATCTACAACATCGTTGACGACTCGCCTGCTCGATTGAGCGAATGGCTGCCGTTCGCTGCAAAGCTTCTCGACGCACCCGCACCCGGCCACATGGACGAGGCCTTGGCCCGGCAGAAGCTCGGCGACATGCGGGTTTACTACATGAATGAACAGCGCGGCGCGTCGAACGCAAAGGCAAAGCGCGAGTTCGGTTGGCAACCGACTTTCCCTTCGTGGCGAACCGGGTTTGAGGCGCTCTACTTGAATCGCTCTCGGGAATCTTCCGATGCCGTCTAACCCTTCGCTCCAGCCGACGGGCTACGGCCTGCGGCCTCCGCACGCGGCTGAGCTCAAACGTTATACGCCTATGCGGTGCAGTCGGCCGGGCTTGAGAGCAGGAAGGGCATCGCGGATGGCAGGCACGAGCGGCGCAAGGTGCGCGATACGGTTCGATGGGGCACCGACAAGAAGTACCCCGAAAGGCAGTCCGGAGAGATTCTGCTGGAACTCGATGCCCTGGTCCATCGTGATCAGCGCGTCGTATTCGCCGCGCATGCGCTGCAGGAGTTCGCCGTTCGTGATGCCAGCCCAGCCACGGCCGACGACGGTATCGACACTGTGGCCTTGGAGCGCCTCGGCGAGGTCTACCGGAAGCTGCTCGTCAAGAAGAACGCGCACCAGCCAGCAGCGTAGTGCGCGCGAGGTCGAGCGCGGCGATCGCCTGGTCGCGTCTCACAGAGGGAAACTGGCGAAGGAACTCGTCGAGGGTCTCCCCGCCTTCGAGGTAATCGAACAGTGACTGCACCGGAACACGTGTGCCGACAAAGACCGGCGTGCCGCCGAGGATCTCCGGGTCGCTGTGCACGATCTCGCTCAATTGCGTCATGGTGATCACGTCGTTCCGTAAGCCAGAGTATACACGCGGAACCACAGAGCGCATAACTGCCGACCGGCGGCGCTACGACCTCGCGGCGAGCGGGCCGCGCAGCAGCCGCCCCGGGAGCGCCCCGGTGTGCTTGCCGTCGCGCAGCATGATCTCGCCGTTCACGACCGTCGCGGAGATGCCGCGCGCCCGCTGCACCAGGCGCCGCGCGCCGGCCGGAAGATCGTGCGCCACCTCCGGCATCTCCGGGCCGATCGTGTCGGGGTCGAAGACGATGAGGTCGGCGGCCAGTCCCTCCCGGATCAAGCCGCGGTCGGCGAAGCCCCAGTGCATCGCCGGCTCGAAGCTCAGCATACGAACCGCCTGCTCCAGCGTGAGCGCCTGCTTGGCGCGGACCCAGTGACTGAGCACGTGGGTCTGCAGGGACGCGTCCATGATCTGCGAGACGTGCGCGCCGGAGTCCGAGAAGGTCACGACCGTGCGCGGGTGCTTCATCAGCTCGAGCGCGTGGTCCTGGTTCTCGTTGGCGATCGGCTGGAGGAAGAACCGCTCGAGATCCTTCTCGAGGGCGAGGTCGATCATGGCTTCCACGGGATCCAGGCCCCGCTCGCGGGCGACGTCAGCAACCGAGCGGTGCGGCCCTTCCACCTTGTCCATGACGAAGATCCACTCGTACGCGGCGGGCCGCGGCTCCGCGCCGATCGCGTGCCGCTCGTCGCGCTCGCGCGCGGCCTCGACCAGACGGCGGCGCACCTCGGGATCGCGCAGCCGGTGCTTCTGCTGCTCGAACGGCAGCGCGCGGAGCTCCCTCCACACCGGCAGGCGGTCGAACGGCAGGTTGGTCCTGAACGACAGCACCACGGTGAGCGCGCGGCTGTGCACCTGGGCGAACATCCGGCCGCCGGCGGCGGCCGTTTCGTCGAGCAGGGCGACGTAGGAACGCCAGAGGTCGGGCGTCTCGCGGCGACTGAAGACGCCGAAGGTCACGGGGCGGCCGGTCTCCACGGCCAGGTCGCGCAGCCGCACGTGATAGTCGCGCAGGCCCTCGGCGTCCCGGTCGAATCGCTCGTTGGCGAGCTCGAAGATGCCCGCGTTCAGCTCCCCCATCGCGCCGACCAGCCGGCGCACCTCGTCCCACGTGGCCACGCGGCTCGCGACGGGACGCCGGTCAGGGGTCTCGTGACTCGGCGACCGCGACGTCGTGAAGCCGATAGCGCCGGCGCGGATGGCGTCGCGCAGCTCGCGCTCCATCGCCTGGAGATCGTCCTCGCCGGCCGGCTTCTCGAACGCCCGCTCGCCCATCACGTAGGTGCGCAGGGCCGAGTGACCGATGTAGCCCGCATAGTTGATGCCCTTGGGCAGGACCTCGAGACGATCGAGGAACTCCGGGAACGTCGTCCACGTCCAGTCGATGCCCGCGTTCATCGCCTCGGCGGCGATGTCCTCGGCGCGTTCCAGGTTGCGGATGACCAGGTGCTTGTCGGGCGCGGCGCAGGGGGCGAGAGTGAATCCGCAGTTTCCCATCACGACGCTGGTGACCCCGTGCCAGCACGAGCACGTGCCGAGCGGATCCCAGAAGATCTGCGCGTCCATGTGCGTGTGCCCGTCCACGAAGCCGGGCGCCACCACCCGCCCCTCGGCGTCGATCACCTCGCGGGCGCGCTCGCGGATGCGGCCGATACTGGCGATGCGGCCGTGCCGCACGCCGACGTCGCCGCGATACCGAGGCAAGCCGGAGCCGTCGATCACCATGCCGTTCTTGATCACCAGGTCATACGGCATCGTTCGCTCCTCCTCGCGACGAAGTATACTCGCTCTCCACGATGGAGTATCGAACGCTCGGACGGACGGGGCTGCGAGTCTCCGCGCTCGGATTCGGCTGCGGGAGCGTCGGGGGCCTGATCGTCCGCGGCGCGCCCGCGGAGCGCGAGCGCGCGGTCGCCCGAGCGCTCGAGCTGGGCATCAACTACTTCGACACCGCTCCGGTGTACGGAGACGGCCAGTCGGAGCAGAACCTCGGGCAGGCGCTCCGGGCCCTCAAGGCGGAGGTCCACGTGGGGACCAAGGTCCGCCTCGCCCCCGCGCCGCTCGCCGAGATTCCCGGCGCGATCACGCGCTCGCTGGACGAGAGCCTGAGGCGCCTCGGCATGGAGCGCGTCGATCTCCTGCAGCTCCACAACCGGATCGTCGTCGAGCGGCGCGCCGGCTCCGTCGCCGCCAAGGACGTCGTGGACGTGATTGCCCCGACCCTCTCGCGGCTCGTCGCGCAGGGCAAGACGCGGTTCTGCGGCTTCACGGGGCTTGGGGACACCACGGCGCTCCTCGAGGTGATCGACGCGGGCGTGCTCGACACCGCCCAGGTCTGCTACAACCTGCTCAACCCGAGCGCCGCCCACGAAGTGCCGGCCGGCTTCCCGGCTCAGGACTTCGGCCGGCTCCTGCTGCGCTGTCGCGCGCGCCGCACCGGAACGATCGTGATCCGCGTCCTGGCGGCGGGAGCCCTGAGCGGCGCCGACACCCGCCACGCGATCGCGGCGCCGACGGTGGAGCCGATCGCGTCGGGCCCCGACTACGCGACCGACGTCCGACACGCCCGCATGCTCGGCGCGCTCGTCGAGGAGGGCCACGTCGAGAGCCTCGTGGAGGCGTCACTCCGCTTCGCTCTCGCCGCGGATGTCGTCTCGACCGTGCTCCTCGGCTACTCGAGCCTCGCGCAGCTCGAGTACGCCGCCGCCTGCGTCGCCAAGGGGCCACTGCCCTCGACGGCGCTCGCGCGCCTTCCCGCGCTGTGGGACCGACTTGCTGGAAATTCGGTCGACAGGGGGACACCCGCATGAGCACTGCGCGACGCACGGTCCGGAGATTCTTCGCCGGCGGCCTGGGAGGCCTCGCCCTGCTGGCGGGCCCGGTGGAGGCGGCAGAGCTCAGAGTATTCAGCGCCGCCGCGGTGAAGTTGGTCGTGTCGGACCTCGGCGAGGCGTTCCGGCAGGAGACCGG
>JBGPIS010000306.1:0-3885 GCA_041484965.1 Methylomirabilia bacterium | reverse complement strand
CGCGCGATCTTGCGCTCGAGCCGGCGCAGACGCCCGAAGGCCAGCAGCACCGGCCGGAGCTCCTTCGAGTCGAGCTCGCCGCCCTCCGGCAGCACGATGACGTCGTCGCCGGAAATCTCACCCCGGCGCAGCTTGTCACCGGTCTCGAGGAGGACCTCGACCGCCATCGGGATCCCGGCCAGCGTCCGCCGGAGCGCGATCTGGCCGACCTCGATTCGGCGGCCGATCTGGACCTCCTGAGCTGCGTTCAGCAGGGAGACCTTACCGATCTCCTTCAGGTAGAGACGGACCGGATCCTCGCCCTTCGGCGACGAGCTTGCGGCTTCCACCGCGACGGCTCGAGGGGTCTCCTCGGCCTCCTCGTCCAGGGCGACCGGCACCCCTTCCGTCGTGTACGGGCCTCGGGGCTCGACCACGGAGGTCCCGAGCGTCGTATCGTGAGCGGCTGCTTCCCTGAATGTCATGCTGTCACCAGCTTATTCCTTTACTTTTTAGATGCTGGAAGCCCCCTGAGCGTTTCCTCCGCCGGCTCAGGAAATCGTTCCTCTCTCCCGCGATCTTGGCTCGCCGCCCGTGCTAGCTGCCGGCCTTGCCTTCTCTCCCCGGTCTACGGTTCGACCGAACATTCGGGTTCATCTATTCAGCCTGATAGGCTGACCGTGATGACTCCCGAGGCGCCCGCTGAGCGTCACTTCGTGGGGATCGGGCTGAACCTGTTCCACAAGTCCACGGTCGGCGACAACCTGGGGTGCGTCGCCGCGCTCCTCCGCCAGGCCCCCTCGCGGCCGGAGGTGATCGTCACCACCGGGGGCATCGGTCCCACCTCGACGACATCACGCGCGAGGCGGTGGCCGCGGCCACGGGCCGGGAGCTCGTCTTTTCCTGGCGCTGCTGGGGTCAGGTCGAGGCGTTCTTCGCCTCCCGGGGCGGGCCGCGACGCTGCTCCTCGACCTCATCCGCCGTGCCGTGGTAGAAGCGAAGGAGTGATAGCGCCGAGCGCGTCCTACTCCTTCACGATCCGGCTCCGGATCGTGAATCGCCCAGGGATGCTCGGGCGGGTCGCGTCTCGGATCTGCGGGGCCGGCGGGGACATCGGCGCCGTCGACCTCGTCGAGACGACGCGCGAGCGCACCGAGCGCGACATCACCGCACGTTTCTCATGCACCTGGGCGGCAAGATCGAGATCAGGAGCAAGGCGCCGATCCGGACGCGCGACGACCTCTCGATGGTCTACACGCCCGGGGTCGCGCGCGTGTGCCTCGCGATCCGCGACGATCGGCAGCGCGCCTACCCCGAGCCCGAGATCCGGCCCGAGGAGGCGGAACGGCACGTCCGCGTGATGGCACGGGGCGCTCCGATTTCCCGAACCAGATCAACAACGTACTGTGCTTCCCGGGCTTCTTCCGCGGCCTGCTCGACGCGCGCGCGCGCTCGGTCAACGACGAGATGAAGCTCGCGGCGGCGCGCGCGCTGGCGGCGTGCGTCAGCAGGGGCGAGCTCGGCGCCGAGTACATCATTCCGAGCGTCTTCAACAAGAGCGTGGCGCCGGCCGTCGCCGCCGGCGTGGTGCGCGCGGCCCACGAGACCGCCGCGGCCCGTCGCCAGCGGCGCCTGGATCTCGCCGGGATCCGGTGACGGCGCCGCACTGGTCAGTCGTCATTCCCGCCTTCAACGAGGCCGGGCGCCTGCCGCCGTACCTCGACGAGGTCGTCGCGCATTTCGAGGGGCGAGGGGAGCCGTACGAGGTGATCGTGGTGGACGACGGCTCGACCGACGGCACGCCCGAGCTCGTCGAGGCCCGCGCGCGGCTGTTCCGGGCCGTCCGTCTCCTGCGGCTCGGCCGAAACACGGGGAAGGGCGCGGCCGTGCGGGCGGGCATGCTGGCGGCCCGCGGCGTCTACCGGCTTTTCGCCGACGCAGACGGCGCCACGCCGATCGCCGAGATCAAGCGCCTCGAGCCCGCGTTGGCGGCCGGCGCCGACGCGGTGATCGGCTCACGCGTCCTCGTCGACCCCGCGGTGTCGGTGGCCGCGCGGGCCCACCGCGTCGCGGCGGGCCGCGTGTTCAACTGGCTCGTCGCGCGCCTCGGCGTCCGCGGCATCCTCGACTCGCAGTGCGGGTTCAAGGCGTTCACGGCGCCGGTGGCCGAGCGACTCTTCGGGCGGCTCCGCACGCAGGGCTTCGGCTTCGACGTCGAGCTCCTCCTCGAGGCCCAGGCCGCCGGATATCGTATCGTCGAGGTGGCGGTGAACTGGGCCGACCCGGGCGGCAGCAAGGTCGGCGTGCTGCGGCACGGGCCGGGGATGCTCTGGCAGATCCTGAAGGCGAGACGGCGGGCGGGGAGGGTACCGTGAGCTTCGCGCGGCGCCTCCGGGAGATCGAGCCCTTTCTCGCGGTCGAGATGGGCGAGCGGGCCCAGGCGCTCGAGCGCTCCGGCGCGGACGTGGTGCACCTCGAGTTCGGCGAGCCCGACTTCGAAGCGCCGGCGGTGATCCGCGAGGCGGCCCGGAAGGCGCTCAAGGACGGCCGGGCCCGCTACACGCACAGCCTCGGGATCCTGCCCTTGCGCGAGGCGATCGCGGAGCACTACGCGAAGACCTACGGCGTGACGGTCTCCCCGGACCAGATCCTCGTGACCGCGGGGACCTCCCCCGCGATGCTCCTCCTCTTCGGCCACCTCCTCGATCCGGGCGACGAGGTCGTCCTGAGCGATCCGTACTACGCCTGCTACCCGAACTTCATCCGCTACGCAGAGGGCACGCCCGTCTACGTCGGCGCCACCGAGGAGGACCGCTTCCAGTACCGCCCGGAGGCGATCCGCGAGCGCCTCTCGCCGCGCACGAAGGCGATCCTCGTCAACTCGCCCGCGAATCCGACGGGCACCGTGCTTTCGGCCGAGCGCCTGGCGGCGATCGCCGCGCTCGCGCGCGACGGCGGGCCCCCGATCATCTCCGACGAGATCTACCACGGTCTCAGCTACGAGGGGCGGGACCGGTCGATCCTCGAGTTCACCGATCATGCCTTTGTGCTCAACGGCTTTTCGAAGGCGTACGCGATGACGGGGTACAGGCTCGGGTACCTGATCGCGCCGCCTGACAGGATCCGCGCGCTCCAGACGCTCTACGGCAACTTCTTCATCTCCACGAACGAGTTCGTCCAGTGGGCGGGCGTCGCGGCGCTGCGCGAGGCAGGGGAGGAGAGCCGCCGGTTCCGCGCGGTCTTCGACGAGCGCCGGCGCGCGATGATCGCGGGCCTCCGCGCCCTGGGGCTCGGCGTCGGCTTCGAGCCGACCGGCGCCTTCTACGTGCTCGCCAACGCGCGTCATCTCGCGAAGGACTCCGTGCGGCTCGCCAACGAGATCCTCGAGGGGTGCCACGTCGCCGTGACGCCGGGCGCGGCCTTCGGCCAGAACGCCGAGGGGTATCTCCGCTTCTCGTACGCCGCGTCGCTCGAGCGCATCCAGGAGGGCCTCGCACGTCTCGGCCGCTTCTTCGCATCGCGACGGTGAACGCCGCCGACTGCCCCGCGTGCCTGGCCCGCTGGCCGCACGCCGTCTATCGGATCGCCGACCTGGGGCTCACGGTCAACTATGCCTTCCTCGGCAACCAGATCCCGCACATCCACTGGCACGTGATGCCCCGCCTCGCCGGCGCCCCCGCGCCGCGTGAGCCCGTGTGGAGCCTGCCGCACGAGTCTCGTCGGCTCGCCGCCGACGAGCTGGCGGCCCGCGTGGCCACGCTCCGGCGCGCGCTGGGAGAGTGAGCTGGACCCCGCGTACGTCGTCACCCACATGGAGGAGGACCGCCGGCACTGGTGGTTCCGCGGGCGCCTCGCGGTGCTCCGCGCGGCGCTCCGGCGCGCGCTGCCGTCGCGCCGCGTGCGTCT
>JBGPIS010000305.1:0-3885 GCA_041484965.1 Methylomirabilia bacterium | reverse complement strand
GGGCCGCTCGCAGGGTAGAATGGCTGCCATGAGCGTCGTTCGCGACTTCGAGAAGGCGTTCAACCGTCAGGACGTGGAGGCGCTCGTCGCGCTGTTCGCCCCGACCGGGACCTACACCGACACCTTCTACGGCCCCCACGAAGGCCATCCGGCGCTTCGCGCGATGTTCCAGAAGATGTTCCGCGAGGGGCGCGACTACGCGTGGACGATGGACACGGTGGTGGAGACGGCCGACCGCGCGGCGGCCGAGTGGACGTTCGGCTACGTCGTGAGCGACGCCGTGCCGCGGAGCGCCGGGCGCAAGGTCCGGTTCCGCGGCGCGAGCCTCTTCGAGCTGTCGGGCGGGAAGATCGCCGCCTACCGCGAGTACTTCGACGAGGGCCAGGCGCTGCTGCAGTTGGGCTTCGCCCCCGAGTCGCTCGCGAAGGTGCTGCGCCGGAAACTCGGAGGGAGCTGAAAGATGGCCATCGCCAAGAGCGAGCGCGAACGGTTGATCGCCCAGTACGCCGCCGGGCCCGCGCGGCTCCGCGCGGCGCTGGTCACGGTGCCTGCCGAGGCGATGAAGTGGCGCCCGGCGCCGAACGAGTGGTCGGCGCACGAGGTGGTCTGCCACTGCGCCGACTCGGAGACCAACAGCTACGCGCGCATCCGTTTCCTGCTCTCCGAGAAGAATCCGGTCATCCAGGGTTATGACCAAGAGCAGTGGGCGCGCGACTTAGACTACCACGCCGCCCCGCTTGGCCCCGCGCTCGCCGTCGTCGAGGCCGTGCGCGCCAGCACCGCCGCGCTCATCGGGCGCCTCGGCGACGACGCGTGGGCGCGCGAGGGACGGCACACCGAGTCGGGACGCTATGCGGCGGAGGACTGGCTCACGATCTACGCCGATCACCTCGAAATCCACGCGCGGCAGATCGAGGCGAACGTCGAGCAGTGGAAGGCGGCCGGCCACCGCTGAGCGTCAGCCCCGCACGAGCAGCACGGTGCCGGAGACGAAGAGGAGCGCGAACACGATCCGCCTGAACCGGACGGGATCGGTCCGGTTGAAGAGCGCCACGCCCGCGGCGACGCCGACGATCGCCGGTACCGCGAAGAGCGCGGCGAAGCGCCACACCTCGCGCGTGAGCAGCCCCGCCCACCAGTAACCCGCGAGGATCACGGCCTGGTTCACGACGAAGAAGGCCTGGAGGTTCGCCTTGATCGTCCGCGGGCTCCAGCCCTGGGTGGTCGCGTAGAGGATCACGGGCGGCCCCGGGGTGCCGACGGCGCCGCCGATCACTCCGGCGAGCACGCCGGCGCCCAGGCCCCACCGCCGGCCCACGAGCTTCTCGGGATAGAGGTCGCGCCACTCGAGCGCGACGGCCACCAGCAGCATGAGGCCGATCAGCCGGTTGAGCGCGCTCGCCGGCAGGCTCGCGAGCGCCCAGACGCCGAGCGGCGTGCCCGCGATCGTCCCGACGACGAGGTCCGCGAGGCGTGCGGGCGTGAAGTGGCGCCGCACCGGGACGAAGATCGCCAGGGCGAAGACGGCGGCGTAGAGCGTCATCAGCACCACCGCGGTCGCGGGCGGCATGATGTACGGCAGGAACGCGAGCGAGACCAGGCCGATCCCGAACCCGGCGAGCCCCATGACGAAGCTCGCCCCCAGGATGATGAGGGCGCCGAGCGCCCAGGCCGGCGTCACGCGGGCGCGTCTAGCGCGGCGCCATCTGCCGCGGCAGCCAGAGCGCCAGGTCGGGGAAGAGGAAGAGCAGCACGACGAGCGCGATCATCAGGACGACGTAGGGTGTGGTGCCCCGCGTGATGTCGAGGGCGGTGGTGCCGCGCATCAGGTTCTGGATCACGAAGAGGTTCAGTCCGACCGGCGGCGTGATGAGGCCGATCTCGAGCCAGACGATCATGATCACGCCGAACCAGATGGGGTCGAAGCCGAGCCCGGTGACCAGCGGGAACAGGATGGGCAGAAGGATGATCATCACGGACAACTCTTCGAGGGCATACGCGATGACGAGCAGGAACGCAAAGACCGCAGTGAAGAACGCCCACTTCGGCAGGCCGAGCCCCACGACGGCGCTGAAGAGCGCCTTTGGGGCGCCGATCAGCGCGATCACGTGGGAGAAGATCGACGCGAAGATGATGATGAGCATCACCATCGAGGTCGTGCGGATGGTCGCGTGGAACGCCTCGCTCAGCGCCCGCCACGTGAGGCGCCGCGCGAGCGCGGCGAGGATCAGGCTCACCAGCGAGCCGAGGGCCGCCGCCTCCGTCGGCGTGACGACGCCGGCGTACATGGAGCCCAGCACGACGACGATCAGCAGCGCGACCGGGCCCACCTCGTGGATCGAGCGCAGCTTGTCGAGGAACGTGCCCTGGTCCTCGGCGACCCGCGGGGCGGCCGCGGGCCAGACGAGCGCGTAGGCGATGATGAAGGCCGCGAACATCAGCGCGAGGATTACGCCGGGGACGATGCCGGCCATGTAGAGATGGCCGATCGAGGTCTCGGTCATCACGCCGTAGATGATCATCGGGATCGACGGCGGAATCAGGATGCCGAGCGTGCCGCCGGCCGCGAGCGAGCCGAAGATCAGCGGGCGGTAGTAGCCGCGGCGCTCCATCTCGGGGATCGCGATCATGCCGATCGTCGCCGCCGTCGCGACGCTCGAGCCCGAGATGGCCGCGAAGATCGCGCACGAGAAGACGCTGGCGACGGCCAGGCCGCCGGGCAGGAACGACACCCAGCGCGCGACGGCCGTGTAGAGGCCCTTGCCGATCCCGGAGTGGAGCAGGATGCCGCTCATGAACACGAAGAGCGGCACCGCGATGAACGAGAAGCTCGTCGCGTTCGACCACGCGATCGAGCCGACGACGCCGAGCCCGACGGTCCACCCCCTGAGCCAGAGCAGGCCGAGCACGCCGACGAGGCCGAGCGAGATCGAGATCTCGAGCCCGATCGCGAAGAAGACGAACATCAGCGCGATCAGGAGCGTGCCGAGGACGGGTTCGCTCACTCGGCGGCGTCCTCGGGAGCCACCTCGTCGCGGGTCGCGCGGGCGCCAAGGGCGACGCGAAGCTGGCGCCGGAGCGTCGCGAGCATCGTGACGGCCATGAGCAGAAGCCCCGCGGGGATGAACAGCATCGGAAGCCAGAGCGGATAGAGCATGACGGCCGAGACGCGCCCGTAGCGCCAGGCGGTGAGCGCTGACCGGGCCGTCACCCAGATGACCGCGGCGAGGAACGCGAGGCCGACGCCCAGCGTGGCGACGCGGAGCCACGCGCGCGCCGACGGCGGCAAAAGGTTGGTCAGGAGGTCCACGCGCACGTGCCCGCCCGCGCGGAACGTGTAGGCGAGCCCCCCGAAGATGATGAGCACCTCCAGGAAGCTCGCCAGCTCGTCCACGAAGAGCTGCGGCTGGTTGAAGAAGTAGCGCATCAGGACGTCGAACGAGATCAGCAGCACGATGGCGAGCGTGGCGAAGCCCGCGAGGAGCGACGCCCCGCCCGCCGCGCGGCCGATCACCGCCCGAGGGCTTTGAGGGCGAGCTCCAGCCCGCGCTTGCCGTCGGCCCCGGTGCGCGTGAGCCAGATGTCCCAAGCGCCCTTGGCGATCTTGCGCGCCTTCTCGATCTCTTCCTTGGGCGGATCGACGATCGTCATGCCCAGCTCGGGGAGCCGCTTGCGCGTCCGCTCATCCGCGGCGATGGCGTCCTGCCACTCCTTCTCCTCGAGGTTGATGTCCTTCATCGCGTCCAAGACGACCTGCTGGAGGTCCTTGGGCAGCGCGTCCCACGACTTCTGGTTGGCCACTAGCCACTCCATGGCGGCACCGGCGAGGAACCAGTAGTCGAGGTACTTCGCCACCTCGAAGAACTTCATGGGCTCGGCGTTGGT
>JBGPIS010000304.1:0-3887 GCA_041484965.1 Methylomirabilia bacterium | reverse complement strand
GACGACGCCGAGGATCGGGTTCGTGGGGCTGGGGACGATGGGCGGGCAGATGGCGCGGCGGCTCGCCGCGAGCGGCTACCGCGTGACGGGCTACGACGTGGACGCGGATCGCGCCCGGCGCGCACAAGAGGGCGGCGTCGCGCTGGCGAAGTCCCCGGCGGGCGCCGCAGAAGCCGCGGACATGGTGTTGTCGAGCCTGCCGGATCCTGCCACGGTGCGGCGTGCCTACCTCGGCGCGGATGGGGTTCTCTCCGCGGCGCCGGCCGGGGACGCAGCCAGCGTGACGCCGCCCTCTTGTGCGCGCCGGGCACGATCCGCGTCCACGTCGTAGCCCGTCACGCGGTAGCCGCTCGCGGCGAGCCGCCGCGCCATCTGCCCGCCCATCGTCCCCAGCCCCACGAACCCGATCCTCGGCGTCGTCGTCACCCTCTGGCTCCTCTCATCGCGTCAGTCCGCCAGCGTTCCCTCGCGCCGCTGCTGCCGTAGCGGGCGCTCGGCGTCGCCAACTATTTGGCCAGCCGCACCATTCGCAGCTCAAAGACGTGGTGGTGGCGAAGCTCGCGGGCGGTACAGAATGTAGCATCGAGCGGCGCTCAGCGGCCGAGCTCTACGGGCGAAAGCCCGAGGCCCGACCCAGCCGGTCTCAGAGACGTGATAGGGTCACTTCATGCGCCGCTGTGACACGCGGGAGCTGATTGTCAGCTGGGCGCTGCTGGGGGCGCTGCTCGTGGTCGCCGGTGTCGCCACCGCGGACGCCTGGCTCCAAGTCGGGCGGCCGTGGCCGGGCTTCGCGCTCCTCGAGAACCGCCAGGTCGCGCCGGGCGGCGCCGAGCGCAGCGGTCTCGAGCCGTGGGACCTCATCGTCGGCGTCCAGGGGCGGCCGGTTGCCTCCGTCGGCGAGATCCGAGCCGAGGTCGAGCGCCACCCCGCCGGCACGCCTCTCCGCTACACCATCCATCGGGCCGGCCGCGTCGTCGAGGCCGAGATCCCCACGCGCGTGGGCAAAATCCGGGACTTCAAGCGTTTCCTCGTGGACAGCCTGATGCCGGGGCTGGTCGTCCTCGCCGTGGGAGCCGCCGTCGTCGTCCTCAAGTCCGGCGTCCCGGAGACGCGGCTGTTCCTCGCCTTCTGCCTGGTCACCGCCGTGACGAACATCGGCTTCACGGACCTCATGACGACTCACCGGTTCACCCGGCTCTTCCTGGCCGTGTGGCCGTGGTCGGCGGCGATCTTCATCCACCTCGCCCTGACGTTCCCGGAGCCCCGCACCTTCGCGCGCCGTCATCCCTGGATCGTGTGGCTCCCCTACGCCGTATCGGGCGTCCTCGCCGTCCTCGTCCAGATCACGTTCGCCGACCGCACGGCTCCCATCGGCGAGACCATCGCTGGCTACTGGGGGCTCGCCATGCTTGGCCTTGTGGTCTCGCTCGCCCGCACGGGCTTCGTCGGCTCGACCGCGCTCATCCGGCAACGGGCCCGCGTTCTCGAGCTGGGCTTCGCGGTCGGCTACCCGGTGCCCATCCTCGGCACGGCGGCGGAGGCGGTCTTCGGCGTGACCGTGCCCTACCTGAACACCCTCTGGAGGCTCACCTTCGTCTTCCCCCTCGCGGTCGGCTACGCGATCGTGCGCTACCAGCTCTTCGACATCACCGCGGTCCTCCGCGTCGGGACGATCTACTCGGCGGTGACCGGCCTCGTGCTCGTCGGCTACGCCGGCGTGCTCACGGCCGTCAACGTGTCGTTCTCGCAGCTCGGCATGGCGGTCTCACCGGTCGTCGAGGCGGCGGTGGCATCGCTTGCCGTCGTTCTCTTCCTGAACCCGGTCTACCTGCGCACGCAGGCCTTCCTCGACCGGATCTTCTTCCGCCAGCGCTACGACGCTCAGCAGACCCTCGAGCGGCTGGCCGACTCAATGACGACGGTCCTCGAGCTCGACATCATCGTTTCGCTCATCGCCGCCGCCGTGCACGAGGTTTTTCATCCCACGCGCGTCGGACTCCTCCTGTGGGAGGACGGTCGCAAGAGCTACCGCACCGTCGACACCGCCGAGCACCTCGTCTCGCTTCCCGAGGACGCCGCGCTCCCGGGCTGCCTCTCCAGCCGTCGCATCGCGCTGACGCGGGAGCGGCTCCGCGACGATCCCGACCTGGCCGACGTCAGGGCCGTCTGCCTCGCGGAGATGGACGGCCTCGTCGCCGACCTCGTCGCGCCCGTGCATTTCCGTGACCGCGTGATCGGGCTCCTCGCCCTCGGCCCCAAGCGTGCCGGCACGCCCTACACCAGCGAAGATCTGAGACTGGTCCGCACCCTCGTCAACCAGACGGCGGTCGCGCTCGAGCACGCCAAGGCGTATACGGCGCTCCAGGCGGCCCTCCGCCGGGTGCAGATCCTCGAGTCGATCCGCGCCAACCTCTCGAAGTTCGTGTCGCGCACGGTGCAGAGCCTCATCGAGGAGGCGCCGGAGGCGCCCGCGTTCGCCAAGCGCGACGCCGACGTCTCCGTCCTCTTCGTGGACATCGCGGGCTACACGCGCCTGAGCGAGCGGCTCGACGCCGCCACCGTCAACCAGCTTGTCGAGCGCTACTTCGGGGCGTTCCTGGACGAGGTGCTGCGGCACGGCGGCGACGTGAATGAGACCGCCGGCGACGGGCTCATGGTCATCTTTCAGGACCCCGACCCCGGCCGGCACGCGCGGGCGGCGGTGCGGGCGGCGCTCGCCATCCTCGCGCGCACCCGCGAGATCAACGCGGCGCAGCCGGAGCCGAGTCGCATCGCGCTCCATCTGGGCATCAATTCCGGGCTGGCGGCGGTGGGCGCGACCAAGATCGAGGGCTCCGTCGACACGCGCTGGACATACACGGCGTCCGGACCCGTCACGAATGTCGCGGCCCGGCTGGCGGCGCTCGGCGACGACGGCGCGATCGTGGTGGGCGCCGAGACCCGGCGGCGCGTCGGCGCCGACTTCCCTCTGGAGGACGCCGGCGAACACCACCTGCGCAACGTCGAGGAGCCCGTGCGCGTCTTCCGTCTGATCGGTGCCGGCGAGAGCGCGGCGGTCGCAGTTCCAGCGAGCGCCGCCTCGATCTAGCCGTTCTTGCGCCGGAGATCAGGGAAGCCCGTAGAAGCCCTTGGCCCCGCCCGCGAGGATCTGGCGCTTCGTCTCCGCCGACAGCTCCGGCCGGTCGGCGATCAGCTTCGGCGCGCCGGGGAAGAAGCCGTCGGGGTGCGGATAGTCGGTCGCCCACAGGATCTTGTGCGGGCCGATGTAATCCGCGAGCACGCTGAGGCTCCCCTCGACGGGCTCGAACGAGATCCAGCAGTTGCGCTGGAACAGCTCGCTCGGGCGCATGGAGAGCCCCGAGTCGTTGAAGCCCTGGTCGTCGAAGTGGCGGTCCATGCGGTCGAGCCAGGGCGCGATCCACCCGCCGCCCGATTCGAGAAAGGCGATGCGCACGCGCGGGAAGCGATCGCACACGCCCTCCCAGATGACGCTCATCGCGGCCAGCATCATCTCGAGCGTGTGCGAGATGATGTGCCGGGCCCCGCGCGTCGTGAAGCGATCGACGCCCACCTGCGGCATGCCGCCACTCGCGCCTTCGTGCAGGCCGATCGCGAAGTCGAGCTCCTGGACTTCCAGCCAGAAGGGCGCGTAGTCCGGGTGGTGCAGCATCCGCCCGTTGTACGGGTTGGGGCGGAGGAAGCCCGCGCGCATGCCGAGCTCCTTCCGCGCGTAACGCATCTCCTCGATGGCGAGCGCGATCGACTGCATCGGCAGCATGGCCACGCCAAAGAGACGGTCGGGATAGGGCCGGCAGTAGTCCGCGAGCCAGCGGTTGTAGGCCCGGCACACCGCCGCGGCGAGCCCGGGATCCTGGATCGCGCCGGCG
>JBGPIS010000303.1:0-3888 GCA_041484965.1 Methylomirabilia bacterium | reverse complement strand
CGTCGCACAAACGGGATGCGAGATTCGTTACGGTTCCGATGGCACCGTAGTCGAACCTCCCCTCGAAACCGATCCTTCCCAGGGTCGCGTACCCCTGAGCAACACCAACCCCGAGGTCGAGCTGGTGGCCGCGCTTCTGCCACACCCGCGTCAGATCGCGCACACGCTGACGCATCCCGACGGCCATGCGGACAGCCCGCGCGGCGGGGTCGGGACAAGGGAGCGGATCGTTGAAGAACACCATGAGGCCGTCCCCCGCGAAGCGCTCCAGCGTGCCTTCAAAGTGGAAGATCTCCTCTCCCATGGCCCTGTGGAACTCGCCCAGGACGCCCATCACCTCCTCCGGCGCCGAGGTCTCGGAGAACGCCGTGAAGCCCCGTAGATCGCAGAAGACCACGGTGATCTCCCGGCGGTGGCTCTCGAGAAGCGTCTCCTCGCCCGACGAGACAATAAGCCGGGTGAGTTGCGGGGACAGGAAGCGCTTGAGCCGGCCAACGCGCTCAAGCTCGGCGAGCTGCGTCGCGACACGGTCCTCGAGGGTACGGTTCCACGCCGCGAGCTCCGTGGACTGGGCCTCGAGTCGAGCGGCCTGTTCCTGGATCGTGTCATGCAGCGCTTTGATCCGAAGCATCGACTTGACCCGGGCGACCAGCGCGACCTGGTCGACGGGCTTCGCCAGGTACTCGTCACCGCCTGCGCCGAGGCCCGCGACCACGTCCTTGGAATCGGTCTTGGCGGTCACCAGGATGATCGGGACGAACGGAAGGGAGGCGTCCGCCTTCAAGCGACGGCAGACCTCGAGCCCGTCCATCTTCGGCATCATGACGTCGAGCAGGATTAGGTCGGGCTGCTGCTCTCGGGCCAGGCCGAGCGCCTCCTCGCCGTCGCTCGCCGTGATGATCTCGTACCCATGAGCGGCGAGGCGGGTGCTGAGGATGTCCACGTTGATCGAGCTGTCGTCCACGATCAGGATCCGAGCGGGCGTTCTCACGGTGTGCGTCCCTGGATCGCTTACGCCAGGAACTGGCGCATCGTCGCGAGGAGCTGGCGCGGGCTGAACGGCTTCGTCACATACGCATCGCTTCCCGCCTCGGTCGCCTTGAGGTCATCGCCGCTGAGGGCGTATGAAGTCACCACGATGATAGGGATGTGCCGCAACGCGGGGTTGCCCTTGATGCGGCGGGTTACCTCGTAGCCGTCGATCCCGGGAAGCTGGATGTCCATGAGGATGAGGTCGGGACGCTCTCGCTCGGCGAGGGTGAGCCCTTCCTCGCCCGTGATCGCCTCCAGCATCTCGTAGCCGGCGCTCGTGAGGAGGTCACGCAGCAGGTGGCGATTCTCCTCGTGGTCCTCGATCACTAGGATGCGCTTGCTCATGCCGCCCCCACCGTCGAATCGACGCGGATGGGCAGAGTGAACCAGAACGTGGATCCCTTCCCCGGACTCGACTTCACCCACAGGTGGCCGCCGTGCAGCTCGACGATCCGCCGGGCGATGGTGAGACCGAGCCCGGTGCCACCCTTCTTCCGTGTGCTGGAGCTGTCCGCCTGCTGGAACTCCTCGAAGATCCGCTGCTGCTCGGCCTCGGCGATACCGGGCCCCATGTCCGAGACTGAGACGAAGAACGTACTCTCCGAGGCCCTCGCCTCGATGGCTATCTCGCCGGCGTCCGTGAACTTGATCGCATTCCCGACGAGGTTCAGGAGGACTTGGGTGATCCGCCGGTCATCACCTCTACCGCGGGGCAGGCCGGGAGCGAGCGAGACCTTGATGGCGAGCTTCTTCTCCGCCGCCAGCGGTTCGGCGGTCGTGAACACCGCCTTGACGATCTCATCAAGAGAGTAGTCGTTGAGTACGAGAGTGAGCTGGCCCGCCTCGATCTTCGAAAGATCGAGGACGTCGTTGATGAGCCCGAGCAGATGTCGGCCGCTCGTCTGCACGCGCTCCATCACGCCCCGTATCTTCTCCGGCACGTTGCCGTAGATCGCGTCCAGCACAAGCTCGGTGTAGCCCAGGATCGCGTTGAGTGGGGTGCGCAGCTCATGGCTCATGTTCGCGAGGAATTGCGACTTGTGCTTACTGGCGGTCTCGAGCTGTCGACTCTTGTCGTCGATTTCTCTAAAGAGCCGAGCGTTCTCGATCGCCACCGCCGCGTGCGAGGCGAAGATCTGGAGTAGTTCGACCGTGTGGGAGAGGATTGGCTGTCGGCTGCGCTTATTGTCCGCGGTGAAGACGCCCACCGGTCGTCCGCGAGCGATCAGCGGGATCACGATGAAGCGGGTGGTCCGGATCGCGCTGAGCGTCGAGTAGGGCGGTCTCAGCCGCAGCTCCGGCGGCAGCGGGTTTGTCTCGTTGAAGACGAGCGGCACGCCCTCCTGGTAAGCCTTGTACATCGCGCCCGCCTCGCGCAGGGGGATCTCGGTGCCCTCGAAGTCCTTCCATTCGCTCGCCGAAAAGCCGGCACCCGCCAGCGCGGACAGCCGGTCCCCGCCCGGAGCGACTGCCCAGATGTAGAAGCGGTCGACGGTGACCACGTGGCGTGCGGCTTCCAGCACGCGGGCAAGGTGCTCGCCGAGGGACAGCGGCTCCTGCATCGCCGTCGAGAGCCGGTAGAGCTCGTCGAGGTTATGAGAGAGCGCGGTCAGGGCCGCGTCACGCTTCTCGATCTGCGTCAGCATCTCGTTGAAGCTGTCGATGAGGAGGCCGACCTCGTCCTCCGTGTGCTTGACGGCCCGGACCGAGTAGTCCATCCGGTCCGACACCGTCCTCGCCGTCGTCACCAGGTGCAGCATGGGGCCGGAGATGACCCGCTGGAGCTGGATCGAGAGCAGCCAGCCCACCGCGGACGAGGCGAGCATCACGACGACGCCGATGCTCGCGTACCTCGTGAGACGCGAGTAGAACGCCTGCAGATCCGACTCGATGGAGATGGTGCCGATGACTTCGCCATCGAAGAGGATCGGCCGCGAGACGGCGAGGTGATCGGGACCAGAGCCGCGGCACTCGCCGTCGGCCGGGCCGTCCGACCGCGTCTGGCCGCGGTGGTATGCGGCGAACAACGTCTGCGTCTTCGCGTAGAGGCAGGCGGACACGATGTGCTGCTCGGCCCGGAGCGAGGCGAGCGTCACCGCGCCAGCCTTCGGATCGTCGAACGCCAGCGCGGCCGTGCTATTCGTTCCGATGATCTCGGCCAGTGTCAGAAGATCGCGGGCCATCGCCTGCCGGAACGTCACGAGGTCGTACGCGACGTAGGCCGCGCCAGCGAGGAGGAGCGTGACGCTGCTAGTAATCATCGTGATGAGCGTCAGCTTCCGCTTGATGGAGATATTTCGGAAGAGACGCGCCGAGAGGCGTCGAACGCCGCTACTGCCTGACAACTTTGGCCAGACTGAGGAGCTGCGAGCTGAGCTTCAACCGGGCCTGCTCGGCGCCGGTGAGGTTGATCTCGAAGCGAATCTTGTTCTTCTCGATGACGAAGTTAATGATGCCACCGGACTGGATGAAGCGCTCCATCTCGCCGACGGTCAGGACGCTCGACCCGTGAAGGTGCTGCATGACCTCAGGCAAGCGCTTCTCCTCCGAGGAGCTCATGAAGAGCACGTGGCAGGACTGCGCCTCCTTCTCCTTGAGAGGCTCGATGCGGCGGATGGACAGCCTCCGGCCCTTGACCGTCTTTCCACGGATGGACTCGAGGGCGCCCCACGAGGGATCGTCGCTCAGGACGCAAACGGTGACGGTATCGCTGGTCTCGGGCAGAGCCTGGCTCGGCCAGTCGACGAACTTGACGAAGTTGTACAGGAACGCGGCCTTGATCTCGTACTCGCTCGGCGGCGACTGCGCCTGTGCGTCCCGCGGCAAGCCAGTCGCGGCGCCCGCCACGACGACGAT
>JBGPIS010000302.1:0-3890 GCA_041484965.1 Methylomirabilia bacterium | reverse complement strand
TTCGGCCTGAGCCGGCTGGCGCGGCTCCGCTACTAGCGATGGTCTCGGTCGAGATCACCAAGCGATATCCGGGCTTCACGCTCGACGTGCGCTGGAGCGCGGAGCGCTCGGTGGTCGGCCTCTTCGGACCGTCGGGCGCCGGCAAGACGCTGACCCTCCAATGCCTGGCGGGACTGATCCAGCCCGACGCGGGGCGCATCGTCGTGGACGACCGCGTCTTTTTCGACGCCGCCGTGGGCGTCGATCTGCCACCCCAACGGCGGCGCATCGGCTACGTCTTCCAGGGCTATGCGCTCTTTCCCCACCTCACGGTCGAGCAGAACGTCGCCTTCGGGCTCCGCGATCGGCCGCGCGCCGAGCGGGCGCGGCGCGCCGCCGAGGTCATCGAGCGTCTCGGGCTTGCCGGGCTCGAGGCGCGCGCGCCGCGCGAGCTCTCGGGCGGCCAGCGACAGCGCGTCGCGCTCGGGCGCGCGCTCGCGATCGACCCGGCGCTGCTCCTGCTCGACGAGCCGCTCTCGGCGCTCGACGCGCCGCTCCGGCGCGCCTTGCGCGACGAGCTGCGCGACGTTCTCACGAACTGGGGCACCGCCGCCGTGGTGGTCACGCACGACTTCACCGAGGCGTACCGGCTGGCCGACCGGATCGTCGTCTACGAGCACGGACGCGTGATCCAGTCGGCGCCGCGTGCCGAGCTGCTGTGGCAGCCAGCCTCCGAGGCGGTCGCGCGCATCATGGGGCTCAGGAACCTCCTGCGCGGCACGGTGCTGAAGGCCACACCCGACCGCATCCAGATCCGCTGGCGCGGCCAGACGCTCGAGGCCGTGAACTCGCCGACGCGCTCCTACCTGCCGCCGCCCGACAGCCCGATCGCGTTCTTCATCCGCCCCGAGTACGTGCGCCTCATCCGGAAGGACCGCGGCGCGCCCGACCCCGGCCACCACATGAACCTCATGTCCGGGACGCTCGCGGGGGAGGCCGACTTCGGCACCGTGTGGACGCTCCGCCTGCGGCTCGACGAGCCGGGCGCGCCCGCGCAGGGCGACTTCGACCTCGAGGTGGAGGTGCCCCACCTCGTCTACGAGATCCTTGAGATCGAGCGCGACCGGCGTTGGGAGTTCTCGATCCACCGCGGCTCGATCCACGTGCTCCCCGCCTGATGCCGCGCGCCGTCCTCGCCCTCGCGAACGTGCGCGTGAGTTACGACGGGATCGACGCGCTCGACGTCCCCGCGCTCGAGGTGCGGGAGGGCGAGGTGCTCGCCGTCATCGGCCCGAACGGTGGCGGCAAGTCCACGCTCCTGAGGGTCCTCGGTCTCCTCGAGCGGCCGACCCGCGGCCTAGTGAGCTTCCGCGACGGGCCGGTGGACGCGGCGCGCGCGCTCGCCGAGCGGCGACGCATCGCCATGGTGTTCCAGCAGCCGCTCCTCGCCGATATGACCGTCGCCGAGAACGTGGCACTCGGCCTCGGCTTCCGCGGCGTGGGCGCGGACGAGCGGGAGGCGCGCGTGGGCCGCTGGCTCGAGCGCCTCAACATCGCGCCGCTCCGCGAGCAGCGCGCGCGCACGCTGTCGGGCGGCCAGGCTCAGCGCGTGGCGCTCGCGCGGGCGCTGGTCCTCGACCCGGACGTGCTGCTCCTCGACGAGCCCTTCGCGGGGCTCGACGAGCCGACGCGCGCCGCGCTCCTGCCGGACCTCGCCGCGATCCTGCGCGCCGACCGCGTGACGACCGTCTTCGTCTCGCACGACCGGAGCGAGGCCCGGGCCCTGGCCGACCGCGTCGCGGTCCTGATGCGCGGCCGCATCCAGCAGCTCGGCGCGACGGCGCGCGTCTTCCAGGCGCCGGCCTCCGAGGAGGTGGCGCGCTTCGTCGGCGTGGAAACAATCGTGACGGGCCGCGTCCTCGCCCGCGACGACGGCGTCGCGCTCGTGGCCGTCGCGGGCCACACGCTCGAGGTCGCCGGGTCCGCTCGCCCCGGGGAGCTGGTCAGGCTGGGCGTCCGCCCCGAGGACGTGACGCTCATGCTGCCGGCCGAGACCGCCCAGCTCTCGAGCGCCCGCAATCGCCTCACCGGAACGATCATGCGCATCGTGCCCTCGACGCCCACGCCCCGCGTCGTCGTGGACGTGGGGTTTCCGCTCGTGGCGGCGGTGACTGCGCGCTCCATCGCCGAGCTCGGTCTGGCCGACGGCACGCGGGTGACGGCCGTGTTCAAGGCGAGCGCCGCCCATCTGATCGGCCTGGCGGGTAGCGAAATCGACCCGGCGCGCCCGATAGCTTGACACTCGGGGTCGTCCGGGGCTATAAGGAGCCCGGCAGCCACCGCGAGATCCGAACCCTCCACCCCAAGGAGGCCTCGCATGGACCAGGAGACTTTCATCGAACGACTGATGGCCGAGAACGAGGAGTTCCGGCGCCTGCGCAGCGAGCACCAGCCCCACGATCTCGAGCTCGAGGCGCTCAAGCGAACGGCCCCGCTCTCGGCGGACCAACAGTGGCGAATGAGCGAGCTGAAGAAGCTGAAGCTGATGGCCAAGGACCGCATGGAGGCCATCCTCAAGCACGCCCGCCCCGGCGTCACCGCCTGACGAAAGCTCGGGCAGGCGCGTTTCGCGCCCTCTCCCACCTCTCGCCGGAGGGCGCCGCGCGCATGGTGGACGTTTCCGGAAAGCGCGAGACGGTCCGCGAAGCCGTCGCCCGCGCGGTCATCCGGATGCGACCCGCCACCCTCCGGGTCATCCGGCGCGGGAACGCGCCCAAGGGGGACGTCCTCGGCGTCGCCCGCACGGCCGGCATCCTGGCCGCCAAGCGCACCCCGCAGCTCATCCCGCTCTGCCACCCGCTGCGCATCACCGGCGTCGACGTCGCGTTCAGCGACAACCTCCGCCGCGGCGAGCTCGAGGTTCTGGCTCGCGTCAGTAGCGTGGACAAGACGGGCGTGGAGATGGAGGCGCTCACGGCGGCGGCCGTCGCGGCGCTCACGGTGTACGACATGATCAAGGCGGTCGAGCGCGGCGTGACGATCGCGAAGATCCAGCTCGTCGAGAAGTCGGGCGGGAAGTCCGGCCCGTGGCGCAGGCGGCGCGTGTGATCCAGACGGCGCTCGTCCACTCGGACGCCTACACGCGCTTCGACTACGGGTCCGAGCATCCCTTACGCATGGAACGGCTCGGCCTCACGTGGCGCCTCATGGAGGCGTACGGCCTCACCAAGCTCCGGAACGCGACGCTCCACGCGCCCGAGCCCGCCACCGAGAGCGCGATCGCGCTCTTCCACACGCCGGAGTACCTCGAGATCCTGAAAGCGGCGAATGGCGGCCTCGCGCCCAAGCGCGCCGAGCGCTACGGCCTGGGCCCGGGCGACAACCCGGTGTTTCCCGGTCTCTGGGACGCGGCGCGGCTTTGCGCCGGCGGCTCGCTGCTCGCCGCCGAGCTCGTCGCGAGCGGCAGGGCGACGCGCGCCCTCCACTTTGCCGGCGGCCTCCACCACGCGCTCCCGGGGCGCGCGTCGGGCTTCTGCTACGTGAACGACGCCGTGCTCGCGATCCTCCATCTCAGGGCGCGCGGGCTCCGCGTCCTCTACGTGGACATCGACGCCCATCATGGCGACGGCGTGCAGCACGCCTTCTACCGCGACCCGAGCGTGCTCACGATCTCCACGCACGAGCGCGGCGACTATCTGTTCCCGGGTACGGGGTTCGTCGAGGAGACGGGCGAGGAGGCGGGTCTCGGCTACTCCGTGAACCTCCCGCTCGAGCCGTTCACCGATTCCTCGATCTACCTGCCCGCGTTCGAGCAGGTCGTCCCGCCGCTCGTCGGCGCGTTCCGGCCCGACGTCGTCGTCGCCCAGCTCGGCATCGATTCGCACCGCACCGATCCGCTCACGCATCTCGCG
>JBGPIS010000301.1:0-3897 GCA_041484965.1 Methylomirabilia bacterium | reverse complement strand
CGTGTGGGTGAAGCCCGGCGGGATCCCGTCGAGCCCCCACGGCTTGCAGGCGCGCTCGAAGCCGCCGACGACCAGGCCGCCGACCTCCTCGCGAAAGTACACGAGCCGGTCGGGATCGCGCAGCGTCGGAAACTCGCGCCGGACGCCGTCGATCGGCCGCGTGACGAGGTACTGGTGGGCCATCGGGACGACGGGCACGCCGACGCCGACCATCCGTCCCACCTCGCGCGCCCAGATGCCGGCGGCGTTGACGGCAACCTCGGTCCTGATCGTGCCCCGGTCGGTGACGACCGCGGCGACGCGGCCGCGCTCGACGGTGACGCCGACGACCGCGACGCCCGTCTGAAACTCCACGCCCCGCGCCCGGGCCGCGTCGACGAGTGCCCCCGTCAATCCGGCGGGATCGACGTGGCCGTCGGTCGGCAGGTAGAGCGCGCCCTCGAGACCGGCGGGGTCGATGAGCGGGAAGAGGTCGCGGGCCTCGCGGGCCGTGATCAGCATCATGTCGAGCCCGAACGTCCGCGCCCAGCCCACCTGACGCCGGAGCTCGAGGAGCCGCTCGCGCGAGGACGCGAGCCTGAGGCTCCCCACCGGCCGCCAGCCCGGATCGCGGCCGGCGCCGCTCGCCGCCGCCTGCGCGAGCTGCCCGTAGAGCTCGACGCTCGCCATGTTGACCCGCGTGAGGGCGACCGACGATCGGAGCTGGCCGACGAGGCCGGCCGCGTGGAACGTCGAGCCGCCGGTCAGCTCGCCACGCTCGAGCACAAGCACGTCGCGCCAGCCTCCCTCGGCGAGATGGTAGGCGATGCTGCAGCCGGCAAGGCCGCCGCCGATGATGACGACGCGGGCGGGATTAATCGACGGTGGGTCCCGGGCCGTGCGACGCCCGCATGCGTGCTCTCCCGCCTCCCGCTAGCGCCGGCGCCACGCCTGGGTTCGCCGCTCGAGCCAGCGGGCCAGAAGCGCGTGCAGACCGCGGGCGCCGACGTTCGTGTAGAAGATCATCATCGCCATCGCGGCTGCCGCGGCGATCTCGCCGGTGTCGTCCATGTTGAGGACGGCGACCGACGCCAGCTCGGTCTGCGGGCCGTAGATGAAGACGACGCCCGACACGGTGGTCATGGCGTTGACGAAGAGGTAGATGGCGATGTCCAGGGTGGACGGCAGGCAGACCGGCACCGTCACCCGCCAGAAGGTCTTGTAGAAGGGCTGCTTCAGCGACGCGGAGACGGTCTCGAACTCGGGGTCCATCTGCTTGAGCGCCGTGACCGCCGTCAGGTGGCCCACCGTGTAGAAGTGGACGACGGTATTGATGACGAGGATCGTCATGGTGCGGTAGAGAACGTTGAGCGGGTTGGCGGGGTGGTTGAAGAAGAAGATGTACGCGAGGCCGAGGACCAGCCCCGGCACCGCCATCGGGAGCATCGCGAGGAACTGGAACACGGCGCGGCCGACGGCGAAGCCCCGGCCCTTCTCGACGAGGTACGCGCCCACGAACACGACGACCGTGCCGACGACGCCGGTGAGGAGTGCCAACCGGATCGAGTTCCCGTAGGCGCCCCAGCCCCCGCCGCCTTTCTGGTCGAAGTCGTAGTGGGCCAGCGTCAGGCTGAGGTTGTAGGGGAAGAACTTCACCAGGGCGGCGTACTGGGAGACGACCACGATGCCGACGAGGAACACGCCGACGAGGATGCAGTAGGCGAGCATCGCGAGGTCGAAGCGCCGCTGGGGCCTGGGCTCGTACGGCACGGCCCGGGTGGACAGCAGCGCCACCTGCTTGCGCCGGGCGAGGCGATCGACGGCGAAGGCGAAGACGGCCGGGATCAGGAGCACCACGCTGACCACGGCGCCCATCGCGAAGTTCTGCTGGCCGATGACCTGCTTGTAGACGTCGGTCGCCAGCACGTTGTACTGCCCGCCGATGACCTTCGGCGCGCCAAAGTCGGTGATCACCGTGGTGAACACGACGAAGATCGCGCTGATGAGCCCATAGCGGGCGCCCGGAAGGGTGACGGTCCAGAAGATGCGCGGCCGGCTGGCGCGCAGCGCCACGGCGGCCTCGTAGAGCCGCGCGTCGGCCAGGGACAGCGCCGTCAGGATGATCAGCAGCGCGTGCGGGAAGGTGGTGAAGACCTCCGCGATCACGATGCCGATCGGGCCGTAGATCTTGTTGCCGAACAGGAGCGCCTTGATCAGCCCCTGGTTCCCGAACAGGTAGACGAGCGCGATGCCCGGCAGCAGGGACGGGACCAGGATCGGGATGAGGGCGATGGTCTTGAAGAGCCCGCGGAGCGGCATGCGGGAGCGCGTGAGCGCGTAGGCGTAGACGAACGCCAGCGGGACCGTGATGGCCGTGCTGAGGACGGCCACGCGGAAGCTGTTTCCGATCGACCGGAAGAGCGCCGGAGTCGAGAAGTACTGGGCGTAGTTCGCCGCGCCGACGAAGTCGCCCTGGGGCCCCTGGAGGCTCTTGCCGAGCATGAGCCCGAGCGGGAGGGCCAGGGTGACCACCAGGTAGAGGCCGATGACGGCCATGAAGGCGCGCATGATCCACTCGTCGCGCCCGAGCTCGGGCCGGATGACCGGGGCGGCGACGTTCCCGGGGTGGGCGGGCGCGGCGTCAGCGATGGAGCGTGCTCCCCGGGTAGGTCCGGATCCGCTCCTTCGGCACGACGAACGACAGCCGGCTCTTCTCCGCGATCCCCAGCCGGCGGACGAGATCCACCGGGAGGTCGGCGCGGAGCAGGGCGCCCCCCATCGCCTCGCTGACGAGATCCGCGCGGAAGAACGAGCCGAGGAACACCATCGCCTCGACGCGCGCCTCCACACCGTTCGGCTGGCTCCCGCGGACGTCCTGGACCACGATGTCTTCCGGGCGGATGGCGAGGGTCACCGCCGTGCCCGGGGCGAAGCCGTCCGCCTCGCAGGCGAGCTCGGTCCGTCCGAGCCGCACCGTGCCGTCGCGCACGACGGTGCCGGCGACGAAGTTCATCACCCCGATGAAGTCCGCGACGAACGGGGAGACCGGCTCGCGATAGACCTCGAGCGGCGTTCCGACCTGTTCGATCGCGCCGTGGTTCATGACCACGATGCGGTCCGCCATCGTGAGAGCTTCTTCCTGATCGTGCGTGACCATGACCGTGGTCACGCCGAGCCGCCGCTGGAGCTGCTTGATCTCGTGGCGCAGGTAGACGCGGACCTTGGCGTCGAGCGCGGACAGAGGCTCGTCGAGCAGCAGGAGGCCGGGCGAGGTGGCCAGCGCGCGGGCGAGCGCCACGCGCTGCTGCTCGCCGCCGGAGAGCTGCGCCGGGTACTTGGCGGCCTGGTCACCGAGTCCGATCATGTCGAGCAGCTCCCGCACGCGCTTCGTCACCTCGGCCCGCTTCGCCCTCGTGTTCTCGAGCCCGTAGGCGATGTTCTTGGCGACGGTAAGGTTGGGGAACAAGGCGTAGGACTGGAACACGATGCCGAAGTCGCGCTTCGTCGGCGGCAGCGCCGAGATGTCGTGGCCCGCCTGCTCGACCCGGCCGCTCGTCTGGATGTCGAGCCCGGCGATGGCGCGCAGCAGCGTGGTCTTGCCGCACCCGGAGGGCCCGAGGAAGCAGACGAACTCGCCGTCGTGGATCTCCAGGCAGATCTCGGCGAGCGCGGTGAACGCGCCGAACCTCTTGGTGAGGTTCTGGATGCGGAGGTAGGGCTGCGGCATGGTGCCCTCACCCGGCCCTTGCCCTCGCCCGGAGGCAAGGGCCGGGTGGCGGACGGGTGCCGGCTACTTCTTCGGCTCGGACTTCGTGTCGTAGCGCTTCTGCCACTCGTCGAGGATCACCTTGCGGTTCTTCGCCGCCCACTCGAAGTCGTTCTTGATCATGTGCTCGAGCATGTTGGCCGGCAGGTGCT
>JBGPIS010000300.1:0-3910 GCA_041484965.1 Methylomirabilia bacterium | reverse complement strand
GAGTGCGCACTGTTGCCTTGCTAAACCAGCGGCCGCCGGAGTTTATTCCGGTCTCTCGCCGGGCTTCCTGACGGCGAGCGCTTCCAGGTCCTTCTGCAGTCTTCGTGTCCACGAGCGCACCCGCATTCCGCGCTTTGACAGCCGGGCTCGAGTAGGGCATTGTCCGGGGCGGGCGGGCGTCGGCCAGACGCCGCGAGCAGACGACCACACGAGGGAGGCCATGCACTTCGGGATCTTCGTGGAAGAACGGCGTCGTGGGAGCAGCGAGGCCGCCGCATTCCATGAAGCGCTCGAGCTGGCGGAGGCTGCCGAGGCCTGGGGACTCGATGGCGTGTGGCTCGGCGAGATCCACTTCAACCCGACTCGCTCCGTGCAGTCGGCACCGCTCGCGCTGGCGAGCTTCATCGCCGCGCGCACGCGGCGCATCCGGGTGGGCACGGCCGTTCAGGTCCTTCCGCTGGCCAACCCACTACGCATCGCCGAAGAGGTCGCGACCGTGGATCAGCTGAGCCAGGGCCGCCTCGATTTCGGGATTGGCCGCAGCGGCTCTCCACGCGCCTACGACGTGCTGGGAGTCCCCTATGGCGAGAGTCAGGCGCGCTTCGAGGAAGCGCTGGAGATCATCCGAGAGGCGTGGAAGGGCGAACCGTTTGGTCACCAGGGCAAGTTCTACCGGTTCGAGAACGTGACGGTGTCCCCGCGCCCGTATCAGATTCCCCATCCGCCCCTCCGGATGGCCGCCAATTCCGCGGAGACCTTCCCCGTCGTCGGCCGCCTGGGACTCCCGCTCTTCGTCGGGCTCCGCGACCTGGACATCCCGGAGCTCCGGCTGCATCTCGTGGCATACCGCGCAGCCTGGCGCCAAGCCGGTCACCCCGGACATGGCGACGTCTGTCTTCGCATCCCGGTCTACGCCGCCCCCACGGAGACGGAGGCCCTCGAGGAGCCGCAGGAGAACATCATGTACTTCTTCCGTCGTCACGCCGAGTTTACCCGGGTGGGCGTCGGGCGTGCCGATACCGGACCCGCCGACCGGCGCCAAACCCGGCTCGATCAGCTCGCCAATCTCTCGTACGACGACATTCTGAAGACTCGCGTGGCATTCGGCACGGCCTCCGGCCTGACCGACCGCCTGGCCGGGTTGCGGGAAGAGCTGGCCCTGGACGGAATCATCGCCGAGCTGAATCCCGGCGGCCTGCTCCCGATGGAGCGAATGCAGCGGACGCTACGCATCCTGACCCACGAGGTGATCCCCGCGTTCAGGTGAGCGCGCGAGGCCTACCCGCGGAGCCAGCCGACGACCGTGTAGGCCAGCAGCGCGGCGACCAACCAGACCCGGCGCCGCACGCGCGCGGTCTGCTCCTCCGTGAGCGGACTGAGCACGACGGGATGCACGCGCCACGCGATCAGGGCCCCGCCGAGCGCGCCACCGACGTGGGCGCCGTTGTCGATGAACGGGTTCGTGATGCCGCCGGCGATCGTGAAGATCGCCCAGACCAGGAGCACGAAGCCGATGCGCCGGTCGCGGATCAGCAGGCGGTCGCGGTGCGTGCGGAAGAGCACGATGGCCGCCCCCTGGAGCCCGAAGATCGCGCCCGAGGCGCCCACGGACGGTCCCGCGCTCGTCAGCAGGCTGACGACCGAGCCCGCGAGCCCGCTCAGCACGTAGAGCACGAAGAACTGCCTCCGGCCGAACGCGTGCTCGCAGATCATGCCCAGGATGAAGAGCGCGATCGCGTTGCCGACGAGGTGCTCCGCGCCGCCGTGGAGCAGCGTCGCGCTCAGCATCCGCCAGTACTGGCCGGCCTCGACACCCTCGCGCACGAGCGCGCCCATCGCCACGATGGACGCGCGGGAGCCGAGCGCGCCCACCCCGAGCTCGAACATGAAGATCAGGACGAGCACGGCGATGATCGCGCTCGTGACGGGCGGGAAGCGGCGCATGCGCCGCTCGAAGTCGATCCGGCGCGACAGGAGCATCTCCGGCGTGATCCTGAGCGGCGGCTCGGGAAACCCCGCCGTCACCGCCGCTCCCCCGTGTCGAGCATGATCCCGAGCGCCAGCGCGATGCGCCGGTCGAACGTCCGCTCGGGATCCGCCGAGAGGTCGAGCACGTAGCGATCGAGCAGCGTGAACTTCCGATTGAACTCGCCGAAGACCTCCGCGTCCGCGCCCCGCACGAAGATGAAATTGGTCCGGAGGAAGCCGAAGAACGGGCCGAGCACCCGGCGGAGCAGCGAGAGCACGACCGAGTCCTCGATGGCCAGCGCGAGCGGCTGGCCGGCGGGCGTCTCCACGTACCAGCGCTTGCGGACGATGTTGTGGACGTAGGGCTTGCGCAGCCGCGCGATCGGCGCGCCGTTCTTCCCGAGCACGGTATAGGTCCGGGTGAGGATCGCCACGCGCTGGTCCTGCCGCACGCCCAGCACGGTCTCGGCGCGCGATTCGTCGCGATAGACGGTGACGTGGCGGCGCGGCCGCAGCGACATGGACACCACGACGAACGCGAAGACCCCGAGCGCGTAGCCGAGCAGCAGCACCAGCGGGCCCAGGAGCGGGCCCGCGGCGTGGGCCGCGCCCGTCATCCAGGCCCAGACCACGAGCGCCGCGATGATCCCGAGGACGTACGCGGCGAGCGTCCGCATCGGGAAGGTCGGGCGCTCGACGTAGAGGATCGGCGTGCCGTTCTCGGCCCAGACTTCGTACTTCGATCGGATCGTGAACACGCGCTCGCGCAGGAGAAACACGTCGCGGTCGAAGGCGGTGTCGCCGTCGGGCGCGGGCGGCCGCTGGGTCCCGGGCGATGCCCCCGCGCGCAGGTGGCGGCCGCAAACGGGGCATTCGAGGAGCCGGCCCGCGTATTCCGGACGCAGCTCGTACACCTCCCCGCAGGGGCAGGAGACGACGATGCCGGCAGGCGTCAGAGGGGCGGCTCGCGCTCCGGGTCCTTCGGGCGCAGCTCGTCGCGCGCGTCGGCGTGGCGCTCGGCGAGCGCCCGCACCTCGGCGAGCCGGTCCGGCCGGTGCGTGAAGCGCGGGTCGGTCGTGTAGGCACTCCAGCTCGCCATGTAGTCGGGCTTCGAGTGCGCGAGCGCGAACGCCGAGATCTGCGTGGGGTTCGCCAGGTCGGCCATGATCGCGACCTCGTTGTGGACGCCGGGGTTCCGGCCGTCCAGGAACGCCTTCAGGGCGGCCGGCTTCGGGCCGTGCGGCAATCCGACGGGATGGAGCGTCACCATCCCCTCCGTGACCACGCCGCCCCCGCTGAAGAAGTCGCCGAAGTGGTACCCGAGCGTCTCCAGGTAGTCGAGGTTCTTGTGGAAGAACGGCAGCCACATGCCTTCCTTCTCGACCGAGCGCACGGTGAAGACGCAGAGGTAGCAGCCCGGGAGCTTGAAGATCGTGTGGCCCGAGGGCGGGACGTGCGAGCGATCCGCGACGAGCGGGCGCACGTCCTCGACGGCGAACCGGTACGGCAGATAATCACCCCGCCAGCCGACGACGTCGAACGGGTGCGTCGGATGCACGCGCCGCGTGTACACCTCGGCCACCTTGGAGACGATCTCGAAGCGGCCGGCCTCGTTCCGCGTGTCGAGCGTGCGAGGGTATTTGTAATCGCTGCGGCTGTGGGTGATGAACTGGCCCGTCGTCGGCGCCTCGGACTTCTCGGGATCGCCCGCGAAGGACTCGTAGACCCAGTAGTACTGCGGCCCCGGGGCCAGCTCGAACCGGTGCGTGATCCCCTTCGGGACGATCAGGAAGTCGCCCTTTTTGAACTCGATCGGGCCGAACATCGTCTCGAGCGTCCCGCCGCCCTGATGGATGAAGAAGACGAGCGTCGCCCCGTGGTGCTCGAAGAAGTAGTCCATGGACGCGCGCGGCGCGGTGACGTTCATCGCCACGGTCGCGTT
>JBGPIS010000299.1:0-3917 GCA_041484965.1 Methylomirabilia bacterium | reverse complement strand
GAACGGCCAGAAGGTCTGGACGAGCATGGGGCACGTCGCCGACTGGTGCTTCCTGCTCGTGCGGACCGACCCGGCCGCGGGCAAGCACAAGGGCATCAGCTTCCTGCTCGTGGACATGAAGACGCCGGGCATCACCGTGCGCCCGCTCCGCCAGATCACGGGAGAGGCCGAGTTCAACGAGGTCTTCTTCGACAACGTCAGAGTGCCAGCGGGAAATCTCGTGGGGCGGCTCAATGAAGGGTGGGGCGTCGCGATTACCACTCTGGCGTACGAGCGCGACCTCCTGACCTTCATCCGACATATCTCGCTGCGCAACGCGCTCCACCGGCTGGTGCGGCTCGTGAAGGAGCGGAAGAAGAACGCCGACCCGATCGTGCGTCAGAAGCTCGCGTCACTCTGGATCGGCGAGCAGGTCCTCGCGCTCAACGGCTACCGGAGCCTGACGAACATCGTGCGCGGAGGCCAGCCCGGGCCGGAAGGCTCCACGTCCAAGCTCTTCTGGAGCCAGGTGGACCAGGAGCTCGCGCAGGTGGCGACCGAGGTCATCGGCCCCTACTCGCAGATCGCGCACGGATCGCCATGGGCGCCGGACGAAGGCCAGTGGGAGTTCTACGAGCTGCTCGCGCGCGCGAGCGGCATCCGCGCCGGGACGTCCGAGATCCTCCGCAACATCCTCGCCGAGCGCGTGCTCGGGCTGCCGAAGGACTAGCCACACGCCGTGAGCGTCATCCGGCCCGAGACGCGTTACGCGCGCAGCGGCGACGTCAACATCGCCTACCAGGTCGTCGGGGAAGGTCCGCGCGACCTCGTGCTCGTCCCCGGCTGGGTCTCGAACCTCGAGGTCTTCTGGGAGGAGCCGACCATGGCGCGGTTCCTCCAGCGGCTCGCCTCGTTCTCGCGCTTGATCCTCTTCGACAAGCGGGGCACCGGGCTGTCCGACCGTGTCGCCGACATGCCCCACCTCGAGACCCGGATGGACGACGTCCGGGCCGTGATGGACTCGGTACGCTCGACGCGAGCCGCGCTCTTGGGTTACTCCGAGGGCGGGCCGATGTGCGCGCTCTTCGCGGCGACGTACCCGGAGCGCACGACCGCGCTCGTCATGATCGGGAGTTTCGCGCGGCGGACGTGGGCGCCCGACTATCCCTGGGGGCCGACCAAGGAGGAGTACGAGCGGGACGTCGAGGCGACGGTGCGGGAGTGGGGAGGGCCGGTCGGCCTCGAGGTCCGCGCGCCCAGCCTCAAAGGGGATCAGCGGTTCCGCGAGTGGTGGGCCCGACTCCTGCGCATGAGCGCGAGCCCCGGCGCGAACCGGGCGCTCCGGCTGATGAACGGGGAGATCGACGTGCGGCATGTCCTGCCCACCATCCGCGTTCCCACCCTGATCATCCACAACACCGGCGAGCAGGCGGTTCCCGTCGAGGCCAGCCGCTACATGGCCGAGCGGATCCCGGGAGCCAAGTACGTCGAGCTGGCGGGCATCGACCATCTGCCGTGGGTCGGGAACACCGATACGATCCTCGACGAGATCGAGGAGTTCTTGACGGGCGTGCGGCGCGGCCCGGAGCCGGACCGCGTGCTCGCCACCGTCATGTTCACCGACATCGTGGACGCCACGCGCAAGGCCGCGGAGCTCGGTGACCGTCGCTGGCGGGACCTCCTCGGCGCTCACCACACGCTGGTGCGCGACCAGCTCGCGCAGTTCCGCGGGCGCGAGATCGACACGGCGGGCGACGGCTTCCTGGCCGCCTTCGACGGCCCCGCGCGCGCGGTCCGGACCGCCACCGCGATCGCGGCCGGCGTGAAGCAGCTCGGTCTCGAGATCAGGGCCGGGCTCCACACGGGCGAGTGCGAGGTGATGGGGGCGAAGCTCGGCGGCATCGCCGTGCATATCGGCGCCCGGATCGCCGCGCTCGCGAAGGCCGGCGACGTGCTGGTGTCGAGCACCGTCAAGGATCTGGTCGCGGGGTCCGGGCTCCGCTTCGCGGATCGAGGCGTTCATTCCCTCAAGGGGGTCCCGGGCGACTGGCACGTCTTCGCCGTAGATCGGGAGGAGCGACCGGTATGAGTGATCTGCTCTACGAGGTGAAGGACAAGATCGCGACGATCACGCTGAACCGGCCCGACAAGCTCAACGCGTTCACGGGGCCGATGATCGAGGCGTGGGCCACGGCGCTCGCCGAGGCCCAGGCGGACGACGGTGTGAACGTGATCGTCGTGACGGGCGCCGGGCGCGCCTTCTGCGCGGGCGGCGACGTCGGGCGCATGAAGGAAGGCAAGCCCACGCCCCTCGAGAACAAGAACCAGCTCTGGGAGAACATCCACCGCGTGCCGAAGACGCTCGAGGCGGTGGACAAACCGGTGATCGCGATGGTCAACGGCCTCGCGGTCGGCGCGGGGATGGGCATGTGCGTGATGTGCGATGTGCGCGTCGCCTCCGACGAGGCGCGCTTCTCGACGGGCTATGTGCGGGTGGGGCTGGTCCCGGGCGACGGCGACACCTACTTCCTGCCGCGCCTCGTCGGCGCCGCGAAGGCGCTCGAGCTCCTCTGGACCGCCGACTTCATCGACGCCCCGGAGGCGCTGCGCCTCGGCATCGTGAACCGCGTCGTGCCCCACGGCGATCTGCTACAGCAGACGCGCGCCTTCGCCGAGCAGATCGCGAGCGGTCCCCAGGTGCCGATCCGGATGATCAAGCGGCTCGTCTACCAGAGCCTCCGGCTCGATCTCCGGACCCACCTCGACCTCGTCTCGTCGCACATGGCGATCGTGCGCGAGACGGCGGACCACGCCGAGGGCGTGGCCGCCTTCAAGGAGAAGCGGACGCCCAAGTTCCAGGGGCGCTGAGCGTCTAGCGCGGTAGCAGCACCATCTGCGTCTGGATGACCAGCGCCAGGAGGCGCCCGGACGCGTCGCTCACGCGCGTCTGCCAGACCATCGTGGTGCGGCCGCGGTGGAGCGGCGTCGACTCGGCGCTCACCCGGCCCTCCTGCACCCCCGCGAAGAAGTTGGTCTTCGATTCGAGGGTCGTCGTGGAGGCGCCGGGCGGCAGGTTGATGGACGTGGCGGTCGCGCCGACCGTGTCGGCGAACGCCATGATCGCGCCGCCGTGCAGCGCGCCGCCGAGGGTTCTCAGATCGTCTCTGACCTCGAGCTCGGCGACCACCCGGTCCTTCGTCGCTTCGGTGAACCGCACTCCGATCAACTCGGGCAGGCAGCCCCTGTGGCGCTCCGTCAGCTCGGCCGGATCGATCGTCACGGGGTCCTCCTCCTAGACGGCTGAGTAGGCGCGGTACTCCATCTGCCCCGCGATCCTGACCCGCGCATCGGCGCCCCAGAACTTCTCGACGAGATAGAGGCCGAGGTCGAGCGACGAGGCGACACCGCCCGCCGTGACGACCTGCCCTTCGTCCACGACGCGCCGGTCCGTCACGACTTCGCGGCAGAGTGGCCGCAGCAGATCGTACGCGCGGTGGTGCGTCGTCGCGCGCTTGTCGCGGAGATAACCAGCCCGGCCGAGCAGGAGCGCGCCGGTGCAGACGGACGCGAGCGGGCGCTCGGTTCCCCACGTCTTCAGATAGTCGATCGCGCGGCGGTCGTCCATCAGCGTACGCGTGCCGAAGCCGCCGGGCACATAGAGGAGATCGAACGCCGCGAGATCCGCGTAGACGGAGTCGGGTTTCATCACGAGCCCGGTCTCGTCGGCGATCTCGGGCTCGGTGCCGATGATCCGGTGGCTGACGCCCGAGTCGATGGACATCGTGGCGACCCGCCGGAGGGCGTCGTACGCCCCGACGAAGTCGAGGAAGGTCAGGCCCGGGAATACGAAGAACGCGATCCGCGTCGGCGCCATCGCGTCAGCAGGGCTTGACCGACGCCTTGTGGCGCTGCGCCAGCGCCTGGTAGCCCTCGGGGTT
>JBGPIS010000298.1:0-3944 GCA_041484965.1 Methylomirabilia bacterium | reverse complement strand
ACGCTCCACCACGCGGTCCTCGAGCGGCATGACGCGCTGAGCGCCTGCGTCTGCGTCCTCCTCGCGTGGGACGAGCCGCGGCGGCAGTTCGTCCGCCACCTCCGCGCGCTCGGCACGCCGACGCGGGCCTTCGTCATCGCCGAGGCGGGTGCGGGCGGGAGCGACGAACACGGCGAGTACCACCGGCTCGAGCTGGGCCGGATCGCCGAAGGGCTGGCGCGGCCGTGAGCGCGCCCCCACTCCTCGTCGGCGCGGCCGCCGTCTTCTGGGGCTGGGAGACCGGCCTCCTCCTGTCCGCGGTCTTCGTCGCGCTGGTGCTCGAGTCCTCGCGCGTCTGCCGGTGGCGCCTCGAGCTCGCGCCGACCGACTTCTACCGCATCTCGGACCTCTGCGCGCTCCTCTTCGCCGGCAGCATCGTGTACGCGTTCTCCACGTCGGGGGCGCTCCGGACCGTCGGCGGGCCGCGGGCGATCACGGTCCTGTTACAGCGGCTGCCGCTCGTCGTCGCGCTCCTGGTCGCCTGCCAGGCGTACTCGACGGCCGGCCGCGTTCCGGCGAGCGCGCTTTTCTGGGCGCTCCGCCGCAAGGTTGCGCGCGAGGGCGGCGCGCAGAGCGCCGTGGACCTCGGGTACCCCTATGTCGTGCTCTGCGTCCTCTCGGCGAGCACCGCCAACGTGCGGACGCCCGTCTTCTACGCCGGGCTCTGCGTGCTCGGGGCGTGGGCGCTCTGGGTCGGGCGCTCGCGGCGCTTCTCGCCGGTGTGGTGGGCGCTGCTGCTCGGCGTGGCGGCCGTGCTGGGCTGGGGCGGGCACCTGGTCCTCCACCGGGCGCAGGAAAGGCTCGAACAGGTCGTGTTCGAGTACATCTTCAACATCGTCAGGCGCCGCGACACGGACCCCTTCCAGAGCAGCACGGCGATCGGCCGTCTCGGCCGGCTCAAGCTCTCCGACCGGATCCTCCTGCGTGTCGAGCCGGGACCGGAGAGCCGGCCGCCGATCCTGCTGCGCGAGGCGAGCTACAATATCTACAACACGTCCGTATGGTTCGCGGTGGACGCGGCCTTCACCCCGGTTCTCGCGGAAGCCGACGGCGAGACGTGGACGTTCGGGCGGGGACGCCCGCCCGGGCGGGCGATCGGTGTCGCGGCCTACCTCAGCCGTGGCCGGGGCGTGCTCCCGCTCCCGAACGGCGCCTACGAGATCGAGAAGCTCACCGTGGTGAACGTGAGCCGCAACCCGCTCGGCACGGTGAAGGTGGACGAGGGACTCGGCCTCCTCAACTACCGCGCGCGCTTCGGCGTCGACCCCGTGCTCGACGTGCCGCCGAGCGGCGCCGACCTCGGCGTCCCGATCCGCGAAGCGCCGGTGCTCGCTCAGATCGCCGCGGAGCTCGACCTCGGCGCCAAGACGCCGGCCGAGCGCGCCGGCGCCGTGGCCGGACTCTTCAGCGCGAAGTTCCGCTACTCGATTTACCAGGACGACCGGCCGCCGGGCGCCACGCCGCTCGCGGACTTCCTCCTCCGCTCGCGCTCGGGGCACTGCGAGTACTTCGCGACCGCCACGGTCCTGCTCCTGCGTGCGGCGGGCGTTCCGGCGCGCTACGCGACGGGCTACTCCGTGCAGGAATGGAGCGCGCTCGAGCGGCGCTACATCGTGCGCGCCCGCCACGCCCACGCGTGGGCGCTCGCGTGGGTGGACGGCGCCTGGCGCGAAGTCGACACGACGCCGCCGGAGTGGGTGAGCGCAGAGGCGGCCACGGCGTCGTGGCTCCAGCCCGTGACCGACCTCTGGGCCTGGGGTGAGTTCCTGTTCGCGCGCTGGCGCTTCGGCGAGAGCCAGGGTGGGACCTCCTGGCTCGGCTGGCTGCTCGTGCCGCTCGGGCTCCTCCTCGCGTGGCGCCTCTACTCGCGGCGGCGCGTCGGAGCGAAGGCGGAGCACGCCGCGGCCGCCGCGGCGCGCGCGCCGAGCCCCGGCGAGGACTCGGAGTTCTATCTCATCGAGCGCGAGCTCGCGCGCACCGGGCTCGGCCGGTGGCCCGCCGAGACGGCGTCAGCCTGGATCCGCAGGCTCCGCGAGGCGGGGACGCCGACCGTCGTGGCGGAGGCGCTGCCCGCGATCCTCGCCCTCCACTACCGCTACCGCTTCGACCCCGACGGGCTCAGCCCTGGTGAGCGTGCGGCGCTCCGCGACCGCGCCGAGGCGTGGCTGGCCGAGCGCGCGGTGGCCTCGCGCGAATAGCCGATGGTCTCGGCATGCCCTTCGTGAGCGATTCGTACCACAGCCGGAAGCTCGAGCTGCGCCAGATCAACCGCCGCGAGGTCGGCGTCTTCGCCACCCGCGCGCTCGCCAGGGGCGAGATCCTGACGATCTCGGGGGGGCTGGTGCTGCCGTATCGCCGCGTGAGGGCGTTCCCGCCGTCGTTCCGGCGCTTCTGCTTCTACATCGAGTACGGCTACTTCCTGGTGCCGTCGCGCCGGCGAGCGATCGGCCTCGGGTTCTACGTGAACCACTCGTGCGCGCCGAACGCGGGCGACCTCAAGGGCGAGCACGCGCTCACGTGCGTGGCGCTCCGGCCGATCCGGAGGGGCGAAGAGATCACGTGCGACTATCGGCCGGTGCTGAACCCCGACGACACGCAGTACCGGCCGCTCCTCCGGTTCCGGTGCCGCTGCCGCGCGCCGGGCTGCGCCGGATTCATCCGCGCCTGACGGCGCTGCGTCAGCGCGGCTCACTGGAACTCGAGCGTCGCGGCGCTGCCTTGACACGCCGAAAGCCGGCGTGGTACTCACGCGCACATGGCCGGCATGCCGCTGCTCCGCACGGAGCAGCTCTCCAGGAGCTACGGCAGCCTGCTCGCGGTGGACCGCGTGAGCCTCACGGTGAACGAGGGCGAGCTGCGCTCGATCATCGGCCCGAACGGGGCGGGCAAGACGACCCTCTTCCGGCTGATCTCGGGCGAGACGGCGCCGAGCGCCGGCCGCATCTGGTTCCGCGACCGCGACGTCACGGGGCTCCCGCAGCACGTCGTCTCGCGGCTCGGCATCGCGAAGTCCTACCAGATCACGAACATCTTCCCGCACCTCGCCGTGGTCGAGAACGTGCGCGTGGCGGCGCAGGGCCACCGCCGGTCGTTCAACTTCTGGTCGCGCGCGGACGCGCTCGCCGACCCGCGCGACCGGGCCCGGGCGCTGCTCGAGACGATGGGGCTCGCGCCGAAGGCCGAGGTCCTCGCCGCGCACCTCTCGCACGGCGAGAAGCGGCACCTCGAGCTCGCGATCGCGCTGGCCGCCGACCCGGCGCTGCTCTTGCTCGACGAGCCGACCGCCGGCATGAGCCCCGAGGAGACGGACGAGACGATGGTGCTGATCCGCGCGCTCGCCGCGGGACGGACGATCGTGCTGGTCGAGCACAAGATGAAGCTCGTCATGAAGATCTCGGACCGGATCACCGTGCTCCATCAGGGCCAGGTCCTCGCCGACGGCACGCCCGAAGAGATCCGCGCGAACGAGCTGGTCCAGCGGACGTATCTCGGGGCCGCGCGCGCCTGATGACCCTGCTCGAGGTCGAGGCGCTCAACACCTACTACGGCGAGGCGCACGTCCTCCAGGGCGTCTCGCTCACCGTGGGCGAGGGCGAAATCGTCACGCTCATCGGCCGGAACGGTGCGGGGAAGACCACGACCCTGCTGTCGATCATGGGCGTCGCCCGGGCCCGGAGCGGGCGCGTGCGCTTCTGCGGCGAGGATATCGCGAGGCTCGATTCTCACGCGATCGCGCGGCGCGGGATCGCGTGGG
Organism: Methylomirabilia bacterium; assembly: GCA_041484965.1. Taxonomy (GTDB): domain Bacteria; phylum Methylomirabilota; class Methylomirabilia; order Rokubacteriales; family CSP1-6; genus JBGPIS01. The sequence continues at coordinate 151 of JBGPIS010000298.1, read as the reverse complement.
TGCCGGAGGAGCGGCGCGTGCTGCCGAACCTCTCCGTGCTCGAGAACCTCCGGCTCGGCATACTTGGCTCGGGCCGCGGCGACGGCGGGGTGGACGAGGTCCTCGAGTTCTTCCCGCGGCTGCGCGAGCGCATCGCCCAGAAGGGACGCTT
>JBGPIS010000297.1:0-3972 GCA_041484965.1 Methylomirabilia bacterium | reverse complement strand
GGTGATGATGTCGGCCTCGCCCTTGTCGAGGGCGACGATGCGCGGGAAGTCGTCGGGGATCGGCTTCCACACGATGCGCTCGACCGCCGGCGCGCGCCCTTCCCAGCCCCACCAGTCGCGGTTGGCTTCCATCACGAGGCGCTCGTCCTTCACCCACTCGACGAAGCGGTAGGCGCCGCTGCCGACCGGCCGGCGCGCCAGCTCCTTCACGCCGTCGTCGGTCGTGAGCCGCGCGGGCAGGATCTGCGAGCCCATCTGCGCCATCCGCACGAGGAGCAGCGGGTCGGGTTTCTTCGTGACGATGCGGACCGTGGCAGGCGTGACGACCTGGACCGACTCGAGCGTCGCGAAGCCGGCCTGCACGACCGTTTTGCCCGGGACCATGTTGCGCTCGAGGGTTGCCTTGACGTCTTCGGCGGTGAGGGGCGAGCCGTCGTGGAACTTCACCCCCTGGCGCAGCGTGAACTCCCAGGTTGTCTCGTTGATGTTCTTCCACGAGGTCGCGAGCCCGGGCTGGAGCTTGAGCGCGGCGTCCCAGCGCGTGAGCGTGTCGTAGAGGTTCACGAAGTAGTTGACGGTGAGGACCTGGGTGCTCCGGCCGGGATCCATCGTCGTGGCCTCGGCCGGCAGGGCGATCGTGATCTGCGTGGGCTGGGCGTGGGCGGCCGGGACCGCCGCGGCCAGCAGCAGGGCGAGGATGCAGGTGAAGCGCGTCATCGGCCTTTCCTCCCGGCGGGAGTATATAGCGGCGGACCGTGGTAGCGTTGCGGCCATGTGCAGCGCCCCGTCGCGTACCGTCGCGGCCCTGGCGCTCGGGGGGTGGCTCATGGCGAGCGCCGCGTCGGCCGCCGACAGGACCGTCGTCCTTCTCGGGACCGCGACGCCGGGCGGCGGGTTCCCCGTCTACGGCGCCGCCGTCGCCGAGACCGTCAACGAGACCGACCCGTCGCTCTCCGTCCAGCCGCAGAACACGAAGGGGAGCACCGAGAACGTCCCGCTCCTCGAGGCGGGCCGCCTCGACATCGCGCTCGTCCAGGGCGAGGTCGCTCACGAGGCCTCGAGCGGAATCGGGCGGCCGCCGGCGCGCCTCAAGATCATCGCGGCGATGTACTCGACGCCCGGCATGTTCGTCGTCGGCGCCGACAGCCCCTACCGAACGATCGCCGACCTCCGCGGCAAGCCGGTCGCCTTCGGCGCGCGCGGCTCGGGGCTCGTGATCCTCGCGCGCTACGTGCTCGACGGGCTCGGCCTCGACCAGGAGTACCACTTCCAGGCCGTCTATCTCGAGCGCGCGGGCGACGGGCCCGCGATGGTGCTCGACGGGCGCGTCGCGGCGCTCTGGGGCGGCGGCGTCGGCTGGCCCGGATTCACCGCGGTGGCCCGCGGCCCGGCGGGGGCCCGCTTCATCGCTCCCGACGCGGAGCAGGTCCAGCGCATCCTCACGAGGCACGCCTTCCTCAAACCGATGACGGTCGCCGGCGGCTCGTATCCGGGCCAGGACGCGGCGATCGCGTCGGTGGGCTCGTGGAGCTTCATCCTCGCCCGCCCCGATCTTCCCGAGGATGTCGCGTATCGGCTGGCGCGCGCGCTGCATCGCGGTGAGGCGCAGCTCGCCCGGCGCCTCCCGCAGGCGCGCGAGACGACGGCCGCGAACACGATCGGCGCCGCGCCCAGCGCCGAGCTGATCCATCCGGGCGTGCTCCGCTATCTGCGCGAGATCGGCGCCGCGCGATGACGCGCCCGCGCGCCGCGACGCCGCCCGCGTGCGACCAAGGCGCGTTTCGACAGAAGACACCGGATTTGTCTCACCGGCGGGGTCGGGACGGCTGGGCGACGGGTGCGAAACGATACCACTCCACGGTTCGTTCATAGGCAGGAATGAAGAGGACAAAGGACAGCCACTCGCCGCGGTCCCATTCGGCAATGAGCCACCCGTCGGTGGACCGCGCAAGCGCGACCGTTTCGTGGGACCGCAAGAGCCCGTACATCGTCGGGCCGCGGTCGCTACGTCGCAGCTGCAACTTGCCGTCGTCACAGGCCACCTGGCCTTCCTTGAAGGGCAAGCGCCGCTCGCGGCCCGCTTTGATCAGGAGCACGTCAACTTCCGGGAATGAGAGGGTGACGTAGGGACCCGAGAAGGCGACTTCGCTGTACGGCACGAGTTGCGTGAACCTCAAGAAGCCGCCCCCGGTTCCTCCCGGGGCCCGCTCGCCCTCGTCGCGATACGTCCCCACGATGGCGGCACACTCGGGCTGCGGAGCGATCGGCGCCCAGCCCGACGGATACGTCACGACCGTACCGACACACCCGGCGCCCAGAAAAGCCAGGGCCACGATGGCCATCGAGCGGATCATCATGCGCACATCATGTCGGCATCATAGTTGTCGGTCACAAGCTTCCGCAAGCCGTCGCCGAACTGAGACGAGCGCTCAGCGAATTGAGCGCTCGGGAACCCGGAGCGGGCGGTATGGTCTAACTGGATGGAAGGGCGGATTGGTGATGACTCCCAGTTGGTGGACCGGGTCCGGCGGGGCGACCCGCGGGCCTTCGAGGAGCTGGTGATCACGCATCAGCACCGGGTCTTTGGAGTCGCGCTCAGGATGCTCAGAAATCGCGCCGAGGCGGAGGAGGTCGCCCAGGAAGTGTTCCTCCGGGTCCATCGCTCCATCGACGACTTCCGGGGCGAGGCCAGGCTCTCCACCTGGCTCTACGCGATCGCCTCGCGGCTCTGCCTGAACCGGCTGGCGGCGAGCGAGCGCCGCCTGGCGCGCGAGGGGGAGGAGACGCTCGGGCGCCTGGCGAGCGGCGATGACGACCCGGCGGACACGCTGGAGCGGAGCGAGCTCGAGATGGCGCTCCAGCGGGCGATCGGCGAGCTGCCGGACGACCGGCGCCTCGTCGTCGTCCTCCGCGACCTCGAGGGGCTCTCGTACGAGGAGATCGCGGCGGCGCTCGACGTGCCGCTGAACACCGTGCGCTCGCGCCTGCACCGCGCCCGGATGGACCTCAAGGAGAAGCTGGAGCGGTTCCTGCCATGACCTGTCACGACGCGCGTGAGCTCTTTTCGGCGCTGGTGGACGACGCGCTCAGCGCGGCCGAGCGCGGCGACCTGGACGCGCACCTCGGCGGCTGCGCCGAGTGCCGGCGCGAGCTGGAGCGCTTCCAGAGCACGGTCTCGCTGCTCCACCGGGTCGAGGCCGCGCGCGCGCCGGCGGGCTTTGTGGACCGCGTGCTGGCCGCTGCGCGGCCCGCGCCCTGGTACCGGCGTCTGCTGCGCGCCGTGTTCCTCCCCTGGCCCGTGAAGCTCCCGCTCGAAGCGGCGGCGCTCGTGCTGGTCGGGGTCACGGTCGCGCTCCTCTTCAGGGGGACGCCCGAACTGCAGCAGGCGGCGCGGCTCGAGACGCGGCCCCCCGCGGTAAGCGAAGCGCCACCGCGGCCGGCGTCCGAGCCCAAGGCCGCCGCGCCCAAGCCCGAGCCGGTGGTGCCCGCGCTCCAGCCGGCGGCGCCTCGATTCGCGGCGCCTGCGCCATCCGACGCTCCCGTGCCGGCGCGGGAGAAGAGGGCCGCGCCGGCCGAGCCCGTCCCGCCCGTCGCCGACAAGCGCGATGCGAAGGAGTCGCGCGACGCCCTGGGCAAGCGCGAGGAGCGCGCGAACTTCAGGGACGAAGCGGACGCCATGCGGCGCCAGGACGCTGCCAAGGCCGCGCCTGCTCCCGCCGCGCCGACTCCGGCGACGCCCGGTGAGAAGAAGGCCGCCGAACCACCGGGCGGCATCGTCGCCGGGCAGGCGCGGCCGCGCGGGAAGGAGAGCTCCGACGTGGCGGCCCAGCGCCTCTCCGCCGCGCGCGTGGCGCCGGCGGTGCTCGACGTCATGGGCCGGCTGTCCGTCGCCGACCGTGACGCCGCCCTGCGCGCGCTCGCCGACCTCGTCGCCAAGGCGGGCGGCCGCGAGGTCGCGCGGCGCGCGATGCC
>JBGPIS010000296.1:0-3985 GCA_041484965.1 Methylomirabilia bacterium | reverse complement strand
GCCCGTCGCGACGAGCGCGCCGAGCAGCAGCGCCTGGCACGCGAGCGTCGTCTGCGTGACGATCAGCAGCCGGCGCTTCGGCAGCCGGTCGGCGACCGCGCCGGTGACGAGCGAGAAGAGCAGCACGGGCGAGAACTGGAGTGTCGCGATGAGCCCCAGTTTGAAGGGGGAGTTCGTGAGCTGCAGCACCAGCCACGCTTGGGCGACCGTCTGCATCCAGCCGCCGATCTGCGCGACCAGCTGCGCGGCGTAGAAGCGCGTGAAGTCGCCGTGGTTCAGGGCCCGCAGGCCGCGGGGCAACGGCATGCTAGGCGGGCAGCCGGATCGGTTTCGGCGCCGGACGCATCGCGGCATCCATTCTACGTCGCCACGGCTCGCTTGCCTTCGCCGACACGCCGGACTACTCTCCCTACACTCTCGGACTTCCAACGAGGAGGCAGTCATGGCGCTCCGAGTCATGTCGGCGGACAGTCACATGGACCTGATCTACCTTCCGCCCGAAACCTTCGTCTCGCGCATGGATCGGAAGTGGGGCGACGCGGCGCCGCACGTCGTCGAGCGCGACGGGAGCAAGTGGTGGGTGTCGCGCGACGCGACGCTCGGCCCGTACGGCGTGTACGGCCCCGGCGTGACGGGCGGGAAGCGCGGGCGCATCCTCGCCGAGGCGGGCTTCGCCACGGGCAAGCAGACGCGGCCGTCGAATCCGGTCGAGCGTCGCGAGGACCAGGAGCGCGACGGCGTCGAGGCCGAGGTGATCTACGGGATCATCGGCATCTCGCGCGGGGTCTTCACCAACCAGGGGATCGGCGACCACGAGACGCTCGCGGCCGTCTACCACGCCTATAACCAATACATCGCCGAGTTCAACCGGACCCAGTCCACGCGCTTCTTCGGCCTCGGGTGTCTGCCGAACCACGACGGGAAGCTCGCCGCCGACGAGCTGCGCCACTGCGCGTCCCTCGGTCTGCGCGGTGCCGTGTTCGTCCCGTGGGGCTCGGCGATGCCCGTGTGGCATGAGATGTGGGAGCCCATGTGGGCCGCCGCGGAGGAGACCGGCCTGGTCGTCTCGTTCCACGTCTTCGAGGGCGGCGGCGCGACGGTGGGCTACGAGGTAAAGGGCGTCCGCCACCCGGCCGTCATCGGCTCGTGGACGGTCGTGGCGCCGATGCAGATGGACGAGATCTGCGTCTCCGTCATCCTCGCCGGCGTCTGCGAGCGCCACCCGAAGCTCACGCTCGTGCTGGGCGAGAGCGGCATCGGCTGGCTCCCCTACATCCTCGAGCGCCTCGACGACACCTACGAGGAGCGCCTGGCCGACGACCTGAAGCTCCCGCTGCCTCCGAGCGCCTACTTCAAGCGCCAGATGTACGCGACCTTCCAGAAGGACTTCCACGGCGTCCGCGCCATGGCGAAGATCGCGCCCGACAACGTCATGTGGGGCTCCGACTATCCGCACCGCGACGGCACGTGGCCCTTCTCGCGGAAGGCGATCGAGGAGCAGTTCCACGGCGTGGACCCCAAGATCCAGCGGAAGATGCTCTGGGAGAACGTGCGGCGCGTCTACCGCATCGACGGATGAGGATCCCCACGGGTGATGGCCCTGGCCGAGCGCCGCCTGCTCCACTGGCGCCCCGAGCATCGCGCGGCATGAGCGCGCAGGTCACCTTCGACAAGGTCGCCGCAGCGTACGACGACTTCATGGGCCGCTGGACGCGCCTCTACATGCCGGCGCTGGTCCGAGCGGTCGCGCTCGCCCCCGGCCAGCGCGTCCTCGACCTGGCGACGGGCACGGGCGAGTCGGCGCTGATGGCGGCCGACGTCGCCGGCCCGGCAAGCCGCATCGTCGGGGTGGACCTCTCGCTCCCGATGCTCCGCGGCGCGCTCGCGAAGCTCGGCGCGCGCCCGATCCGGCTCGCGGCGATGGACGCTCACACGCTCGCCTGCCGCGCCGGGGCGTTCGACGCCGTCATCTGCCAACTCGGCCTCATGTTCTTCCCGAACCCGCTCGCCGGACTCCGAGAAGCGCGGCGAGTGCTCCGCCCGGGCGGCCGCTTCGCCGCGCTCGTCTGGTCGCGCGCCGAGCGCGTCCCCTGGTTCGGCGTCCTCGCCGAGCAACTCGCCGCGCGCCTACCCGCGCGCCGCACCGAGGTGTTCCAGAGCGTGAGCCTCGGCGACCCCGAGCGGCTCCGGCGCCTCCTCGCCGATGCCGGCTTCGCCGACGTGAAGCTGACGACGGAGACGCAGAACTTCCGCTTCCAGTCCTTCGACGCGTACTGGGCTCAGGTGGAGGCGGGGGCGATACGGATCGGCCTCATGCTGCACGACCTTCCCGAGGCCGAGCGGCGCGCCGTCCGCGACGCCGTCGCCGAGCGCTTGGCGACCTCCCAGTCGCGCGGCCGGCTCGAGCTGCCCACCGAGGCGCTCCTGGCGTCGGGGAGAACTTAGCGCAATGGCCTCGGCGCGGCTCGCGCTCGTCGCCGTGGTCCCCGCCGTCTGGCATCGGCGTCTGGCCCGCTTCTTACCGACCAGCCGACGAGAAACGATCCGGTCGCCGCGGCCACGCGGGCGACTCGCAAGCCGGACAAGTCATATGTTTGGCGACTTTGCACCACACTCGGGCTTGGTATCGAGGTTGCGCAATGGTTCAGCATGGCGTCAACTACAGCCATTGATCGCCCGACCCCTATCGACAAGCGTATCGACAAGCGCGTCCTGATCGTCGACGACGAGCCCGCCATCCGCAGTCTGCTCAAGGGGGCGCTCGCGAGCTGGGGCTACGTGCCGGTGCCCGCGGCCAGCGGCGACGAAGCCTGGGAGATTCTCCAGCGCGCCGATGCGCCGGCGCTCGCGATCATCGACTGGACGATGCCCGGAACGGACGGCCTCGAGCTCCTCAAGCGGGTCCGTGGCCTCGCGAAGCCGGTGCGGCCGTACCTCATCTTCGTGACGGCCATGGCGCAGCCCGAGGACGTCGCGATGGCCCTCGAAGCGGGTGCCGACGACTACGTCGTCAAGCCATTCCAGCCCGAGGAGCTGCGCGCCCGCGTCCGCGTTGGCGAACGGATGCTCGAGGTCCACGCGGCGCTCGCGCGGCAGACGGACGAGCTCGACGCGCGCAACCGGTTCATCCGCCGGACGTTCGGTCGCTACCTGAGCGAGGAGATCGTGACGCGCCTGCTCGGGGGTCAGGCAGCCCTCGCGATCGGCGGCCAGCGGCGCAAGGTCACCATCCTGATGTCGGACCTCCGCGGCTTCACGGCGATCATCGAGCGTCTGTCGCCCGAGTCGGTCGTGACCATGCTCAATCACTATCTCGGCGTCATGACCAGGGTCATCAGGAGGTACGGGGGCACGATCGACGAGTTCGTCGGCGACGCCATCCTGGTCATCTTCGGCGCGCCCATCGCGCGGCAGGACGACTCGTCCCAGGCCGTCGCCTGCGCCGTCGATATGCAGCTCGCGATGCGTGAGGTGAACGTGTTCAACGGCCGGCACGGGCTCCCGACGCTCGAGATGGGGATCGCGGTCAATACCGGCGAGGCGGTGGTCGGCAACATCGGATCCGACCTCAGGGCCAAATACGGCGCGGTCGGACGGACGATCGGCGAGACCGCGCGTCTCGAATCCCTGACCGTCGGCGGGCAGGTGCTCATCTCCGAAGCCACGCGTGCAGACATCGGCCCCGCGGTCAAGATCAGCGACCGGCTTGCCTACAACGTCAAGGGGGTGAGCGCGCCGCTCACCGCGTTCGAGCTCACGAGCATCGGCGGGGCGTTCCAGCTCGCCATGCCGCCACGGGACAGCCGGCTGCAGACCCTGCAGCACGATCTGCCGGTCGAGTATTCCCTCATCGAGGGCAAGCTGGTCAGGCAGTCACGCGTTCACGGCCGCGTGGACAAGAGGTCGTGCGACGAGGCCGAGATCTGGAGCGATGACCCGCCGGCGCCGCTCTCGGACCTCAAGCTGGAGCTCACGGCAGCCGGGG
>JBGPIS010000295.1:0-3986 GCA_041484965.1 Methylomirabilia bacterium | reverse complement strand
CGAGATGAGCTTGCCCGCCTCCACGCCAAATCCGCGCCGGATGGCCTTCTGGTCGGTCAACATCACTTCGAAGAAGCCGTACCCCTCCAGGAGGTGGATGTTGACGAGGCGCGCCAGGCCGACGGGTTTCGTCCATCCCCGGTTGGCCTCGATCATGAAGACGACCTGAGTGGGATCGGTCAGGATCGCCTCGTAGAACGCGGGGTCCTTGTCGTAGACGTGCTTGTAGGCGTTGAGGAACTCGCTCCCGACCATCCGCTCGATGAACGGGTCTTCGGCCCACTCCGACAGGTACTCGAGATCCTCGGGCGTGAGGGTGCGTAGGTAGACCCGCGTGCCGCGCGAGACGATGCCCCGGCGGTCCACCGCCCGCCGGTGCTCGCCGGCGGCGAGAGGTGTGGGCTCCGCGCCCGTCATCCCCGGTGCGCCTCGATCTCCTCGAGCAGGGCCGCGTAGGGACCGAACCGCGTGACGACGGCGTCGTAGGTGTGTGGCACGGTCTCCTTCGGGCGCATCTACGCCTCGGCGTTCTTCCTCGCCCAGACCAGGAGGCTCGTGCCGTTGAGGAAGGTTCTGCGCATCTCGAGCACGGCGAAGCCGACGCTCCGGAGGTGCGTCGAGAACGCCTCCTCGTCCCAGTAGTGCGGGCCGATGGGCATCCGTACCGCCTCGAAGATCGAGTTGGGCAGCACCCAGACGAGCGCGCGGAGGGCCGCCCCGAGTCCCTCGCGCTGCTTGATCTCGCGCACCGTGGCCCACCGTCCGAGCTGCCGCGTGTGGTTCACGAACACCGCGCGGCCGCCCGGCTTGAGCACCCGGTGGACTGCCTTGAGGAGCTCGTCCGGCGCCGCGTGCACGTAGAGTGAGTGGATGTTGACGACCTGGTCGAACGTGCCCTCGCGGAACGTGTTGCCGCCGGCAAGGTCGGCCTGCCGGAACGCGAGGTTCGACAGGTGCTTCGCGCGGCGCTTTTCCTTGGCCACCTCGACGAGCGCTCCGTAGGTGTCGAGCCCCGTCACCGTGAAGCCCGCCTCGGCCAGGAGACAGGAGAGGTTCCCCGGGCCGCACCCGACGTCCAGCACACGCACGTCGCGGCGATCCCTGGCGGCGAGCACCCCCGCCGCCACGAGCCCGCAGACTTCTGCCTGGAGCTGCTGGTACGGCGAAAAGCGCTCGAAGATGTAGTCGTAGACGACGCTGTAGCCGACCGAGAGCATCCGATCCAGGCCACCCCGGATGCGACCACTCAGCGAGTTCATGACCGCCCCGACCGCTCCCGGCGTCCCACTCGCCGGCGGACTGGTCAGCATTTCCGTTCCTTACGATTTCCCCGCGAGGACCTTGTCGACCGCCCCGCGCAGTTCGGATGGGGTGAACGGCTTCAACAGGATGTAGTTGAACCCGAGCCGCGTCGCCTCGTTGATGATGTCCGGCGTGCCGTGCGCCGTCATCAACATGCAGGCCATCTCGGGGCGGATCTGCCGCGCCTGTTCTAGCACCTCGAACCCGTTCATGCCGGGCATCTTGTAGTCGACCACCAGGAGATCGAACGACTCCTTGCGGACGAGCTCGATGGCCGTCTCGCCCCGATTCGCGGCCCGGATCGAGTACCCGAGCGCCTGCAGGACGTTGACGCAGAGGATGACGACCGGCCCGGCATCGTCGACGACGAGGATCTTGGGCTTGCTTTCCATCAATGGGCCACCAGGGGCGGCGCGTCGGCCACGGGCGCCTCCGCGGCGCGCAGATCGAAGTGTCGACTGATTTGTTCGAGGCGTGTCAACGGGATCGTAATGAAGGCCTCCGCCAGGATGGGATCGAACTGGGTCCGGGAGTTCCGGCTGATCTCCTCGAGCGCCACCTCGAGCGGCCGCTTGTCACGGTAGGACCGATCCGAGGTCATCGCGTCGAAGGCGTCGGCCACGGTCACCACGCGCGCGATGAGCGGGATGTCGTCACCCTTCAGCCCGTCGGGGTACCCCTTGCCGTCGTACCGCTCGTGGTGGTGGCGGACCGCCTTGGCCTCGCACGCGAGGAAGCGCAGAGGCTTCAGGATCTTGTCGCCGATGACCGGGTGGCTCCGGATCAGCTCGAACTCCTCGTCCGTCAGCTGCCGCGGCTTCCGGAGGATGTCGTCCAGGATGACGAGCTTGCCGAGGTCGTGCAGCATGCCGGCCCGAGCGATCAGCACGACCTCGCTCCCCGGCATCCCCATGACCTTCCCGAGCTCGCCCGAGTACAGGGAGACCCGCGCCGAATGGCCCTTGAGGTAGGGGTCCTTCGATTCGAGGGCGATGACGAACGCGGAGATCGTGTCGACCAGGTTGTTCTCGAGGTGCTCGCGCAGCACGATCTTCTGGAGCGCGACCGCCGTGGTCTGCGCGTAGCCAAGCAGCAGCGCCTTCTCGTCGGGCAGGAACGCGCCCCGCTGGAGGTCGCGCGCCATGCAGAGGATACCCATCGCGTTGCCGACGCCCGGGATCAGCGCGGCGAGCGCCTCGAACCGGTGCTCGCGCGTCGTGAGCACGACGGTCTCCCGGCCGCCGGTCTTGACGACGTCGCCGAAGTGGGCGTGCAGCAGCGTCAGGACCTGGTTCACGAGGTCCGCCTGTCCCATCCGGCTCGCGTTGAACTTCCCGTCCGCGTCGCAGATTAGCGTCACCGCGGCGTCGCAGTGGAGGCTCTGGATCGTCTTCTCGAGCACCCGCTCGATGAAGAGCCCCGGCTCGAGCCCCTGGAGCGCGAGCTCGCCGATACTCGACATGACCTCGACGCCGCCCTGGCGCCGCGCGAGCTCATCGGTGAGGCCGGCCGGATAGTTCACGGCGCCGTTACCCTCGGCGCGGTCGCGCCGCAGGCGCTGGATCAGCTCCTTGACGTCGGTCACCGAGAAGGGCTTCGGCAGGTAGTCGTAGGCTCCGTGCCGGAGGCCGAACACCGCCGAGTTTACCGACGGCACGCCGGTGATGAGCACGACCGGCGTGCCCGGCTGCTTGCCCTTGATGGCGCGCAGCAGATCGAGCCCGGAGAGGCCGGGCATCTTGATGTCCGAGACGATGAGGTCGAAGGGATCGTCGCCAAGGAGCTCGAGCGCCTCCTCCGCGGTCGCCGCCGTCGTGACCTCGCAGTGGTTCGACGCGAACGCGGAGACGAGGAACCGCAGCACCGACGCGTTGTCGTCCACCGAGAGCACACGAAGGAGCTCGGGCTCGTCCTTCCCCACAACCTCCGTCTGCGCGGCGATCCTCGCTGTCACCGGTCGTCCTTTCTTTGGCTCGGCGTATGTGCCCGTGGTGCTATTTCGTTGCGCTGAGCTGGTTGAGGAACTCGAGCCACTGGCGCGAGAGCCCGTCCTTCGGGAAGTTGAGGGACTCGAGCTCCGGCCGGTCCACCTCGACCGCCTCGGCCGGCTCAGGCTTCGCCGCGGGCGCCGCGGCCGGCGCCGGAGCGCTCGCGGCCGCGGGAGCCGGCGTTACCGGAGCCGCCGGAGCCCTGGGCGGCGGAGCCGTCCGAGCGGCTGGAGCCGGAGCGACTGGCGCCACCGGCGCCTTCGGAGCAACCGGAGTCGGCGCCGCCGCAGGCGGGTGAATTCTGCCGGCCGCGGGCGCGCTGGCCGGCGCGGGCGTCGTACCCTTCACCGCTTGCGCGAAGAAGTAGGTGCGGCCGGCACTCGGCGACACCGGTGTCTCGGCCGGCTTCGTCCGCACGGGCGGCTCCACTGGATCCTCGGGAGTCGGCGCGGACTCTCCGTGGATCTCCGCAGCCATCGTCGGCTCGGCCGGCGGCTCGGCGACCACGGGGTCCACCGGCTTCGGCATCTCGCCGCCGAGCTGTCTCAGGAGCGTCTGCCACGCGGGGTTGTTCGCGGCCTCGAGCATCGGCGTGCCCAGCTCCAACTCTCCGGCGGGCGATTCGACGACCGCCGCCGTCACCTCGGGCGCGGCCTCTTCGAAGGCGTCCGCAGCTTCCTCGAGAAAGGACGCCGG
>JBGPIS010000294.1:0-3986 GCA_041484965.1 Methylomirabilia bacterium | reverse complement strand
GGATGAAGCTCACCGACCGCTGCCAGACGATCATCGCGTTCCTGCGCTGCACGACCGACCACCACAACCTGGCGCTCCTAACGTCGAAGGGGCCGGGCTTCCACCACAGCTCGTTCGAGGTGGGCAACGTGGACGAGATCGCGCTCGGCGCTCAGCGAATGCTGGAAGCGGGAAGGCCGCCGGGCTGGGGCCTCGGCCGCCACGTCATCGGCTCGAACTTCTTCTACTACGTGCGCGACCCGTGGGGGAGCTTCGCCGAGTACTTCCACGACCTCGACTACATCCCCGTCGAGTGCGCGTGGGAGCCGCGCGACTTCCCGGAGGGTGACGCGCTCTACCGCTGGGGTCCGCCGGTGCCCGAGGACTTCGGCCTGAACCGCGAGCTGGAGAGCTGATCCCGGCCCGGCGCCGCCGATGATCCGGCCGGCCGTGCTCGTGACGGGACTGAGCGGGCTCATTGGCGGCGCCGTGCTCCGTCACCTCGGCGACCGGTACGCGTTCCGTGGACTCAACCGCCGCGCCGTCCCGGGCGTGGCCTGCCATCGGGCCGACATCGCCGACCTCGACGCGATCCAGCCCGCGTTCGCCGGCGTGGACGCGGTCGTCCACCTCGCCGCGAACGCGAGCTCGAGCGCCCCGTTCGAGGACACGCTGCGCGCGAACGTCGTCGGCTCCTACAACGTCTTCGAGGCCGCCCGCCGCGCCCGCGTCAAGCGCGTCGTCTTCGCCTCGAGCGGCGCCACGGTGAGCGGCTACGAGCGTGAGATGCCCTACAGCGCGCTCGTGACCGGGAGCGGGGGCGACCTGAGCGGGTGGACGAAGCTCACCCACCAGACGCCCGTGCGCCCCGCGGGGCTCTACGGTGTCAGCAAGGTCTGGGGCGAGGCGCTCGCCCGCCAGTACGCCGACGCCCACGGGATGTCCATGCTCTGCCTCCGCATCGGCCACGTGACGGCGGAGGACCGGCCGCTCTCGCCGCGCGACTATTCCGTGTGGTGCAGCCAGCGCGACATCGTCCGGATGATCGAGCTCTGTCTCCAAGCCCCCGACACGGTGCGCTTCGACGTCTTCTTCGTCGTGTCGGACAACAAGTGGAGCTACCGCGACCTCGAGCACGCCCGCGCGGTCCTGGGCTTCGTGCCGCAGGACTCGGCGGAGAAGTACAGGGCTGGCTTAGAGGAAACCTAACGGTCAGGCTGAGCGGCGCGCGCAGCGCGTCCGCTCAAGCCTGTTGTTCGGCGGCATTTCAGTCTCGCCGCCGTCATGGCAACAGCTCGAGCGCCCGCGTAAGACGCGGACCGACACGGATGGCGGCGAAATCGCGACGATCCGTCGTCAGCACGCGGTAGATGTGCCGTCGTTCAGCTACAGCGACGACTGTTCCATCGACGAGCCCCAGGTTGAGCTTCGCGAATCTGGCGTCGAGTTCGAGGGCACGAACGATATCGGAGGGTAGCGGCAGCTCATACTCGTACCGTGTCGCCGGATCGAAAATCTCAGCGACGAGCTTCCGCATGGCGACCCTGTTCTCCCGGAGAAAGTAGTCCACCTCAGCTAGAACGAGTCCGGGCACGATAACCAGGCTGGCGGACGTCAGGATCTTCTCGTACTCAGGAAAACTCGGCTCGCCGTCTCTCGTGCTGGCGAGGCCGCGGAGGAGCCCGCCGGTGTCCGCGACGATCGGCGGACTCAAGCCTCGAGATCTCGGAAGAGCTCAGATTCATCGCCGAGTTTGTTGTCCGTCGACTCGAAGAGGCGCGTAGAGGGCGGGCGGCGCCGCGTGTAGTAGCGGAACGCCACCACCCGCAGCCCCTTGCGAATAAGGGCCGAGGCGGAGTAGCCTGCCGCTCGGGCTCTCTGCAACGCTCGGACATCTTCCTCTTCGAGCCGGACCGTCGTCGAAATCAATCGCGCCATACATTCACCATACACAGGCTAACGCCGGAACGCAACCAGCCGCCATCGACGCATCCCGCCAGGCCCCGCCCCCGTCTATAGGCGGCGACTGCAAATCGGGCCGGATGACCTCAGGAGTCGAGGCGCGCGAGCAGCGTGCCCCAGATCCCCTTGGGCAGGAAGAGCACGAACGCCATGAAGATGGCGCCGATCACGAGCGGCCAGGATTCGGTGAAGACGGCGAGGCGGTCCTCGAGGACGAGCCACGTCGCGGCGCCCACGAAGGGGCCGAAGAACGTTCCGGCGCCGCCGAGCAGCGTCATGATCACGACCTGCCCCGACGTGGACCAGTAGGGCGACTCGATCGGCACCACGTTGAGCCGGAGCGCCTCGAGCGCGCCGGCGAGCCCCGCGAAGAGCGCCGAGAAGACGAACGACAGCAGCTTCACGCGCCTGATGTCGTAGCCGCACGCGGCGGCGCGGTCGCTGTTCTCGCGGATCGCCTGGAGCACGGCGCCGAAGGGCGAGTCGAGGACACGCTTGAGACCGGCCACCGCGAAGCCGACGAGGCCGAGCGCGAAATAGTAGAACGCGGTCGAGTTCTCGAGCGAGACCCGAATACCGGGCAGGGTCAGCGGCGGCACCCGGATGCCGCGCAACCCGTCGTCGCCCCCAGTCACGTCGGCCAGGTGGAACCCGACGAAGTAGAGGAGCTGGGCGAAGGCGAGCGTGAGCATCGCGAAGTAGATGCCGCGCCGCCGCAGGCAGAGGAAACCGATCGCCACCCCGCCGAGGGCCGCCAGTCCGAGCCCCGCCCCGAGCGCGAGCCAGAGCGAGCCCACCTTGAGCTTGGCGAGCGCGATGCCGGTGCCGTAGGCGCCGAGCCCCCAGTAGGCCGCGTGACCGAAGGACAGCAGGCCCGTGTAGCCGTACAGGAGGTTGAAGCCGAGGGCGAAGAGCCCGTAGATCAGCACCTGCGTCGCGAGCGCCTTGTACGGCACGAGGAACGGGAAGACGGCGAAGACGGCAAGGAACGCGACGACGGGATGGCTGGCGATCCAGCGCGTGACGGCCTTCATTCTATGAGCCCGGCTTCGCCGAAGAGTCCGCTCGGCCGGACGAGCAGGACGAGCGCCATCACGACGAAGACCATGATCTCGGCGAACTTCGGCGCGACGAGCGTCGTGAGGCTCACGACTTCGCCGATGAAGATGCCGGCGACGATCGCGCCCGCGAGACTCCCCATCCCGCCGACCACCACGACGACGAACGACTCGATGATGATCGTCACGCCCATCTCGGCGTAGACGCCGCGCATCGGGCCGGCGAGGATGCCCGCCAGGCCCGCGAGCGCCGTGCCGATGCCGAAGACGAGGAGCCACACGCGCCCGAGGTCGAAGCCGAGCGCCCGGACCATGAGCGGGTCGCGCGAGCCCGCGCGGATGATGAGCCCGACGTTGGTCTTCTCCAGGAAGAGCCACAGCGCCAGCAGCACGAGCGCGGTGAGGGCGATGACGAACAGGCGGTAGAGGGGGAACATCGTGAAGCCGAGGTTCACGGCGCCGGCCAGTTCGCGGGGCGGGTCGAGGGTGAGGCCGATCTTGCCCCCGATCAGCCTCACCGTCTCGACCATCACCAGCGAGAGCCCGAAGGTGAGCAGCAGCGGGTCGTCGATGGAGCGCCCGTAGAGCGGGCGCACGAGGAAACGCTCGATCGCGAGGCCGAAGGTGCCGACGAGCAGCGGCGCCACGACCAGCGCGAGCCAGAAGCTCTTCGTGTAGCCGATCAGGAAGAACCCGACGTAGGCACCGAGCATGTAGAACGAGCCGTGGGCGAAGTTCACCACGGTCATCAGCCCGAAGATCAGGCTGAGGCCGATCGCCAGCAGCACCAGGATCATCCCGAGCACGAGGCCCGTGAAGACCTGGGCTGCCAGCGTCGCCAGCGTCAGGTCGGCCACGTGCTAGACGTGGCCCTTCTCGGCGCAGGTGCGGTCCTGCTCCTCGTTGGCCGGCACCTTGGCGATGATCTCCGCCAGGCCCCACTCGCCCTTGGTCTTGCCCGGCCCGCGCCCGCGAACGATCCACATG
>JBGPIS010000293.1:0-3988 GCA_041484965.1 Methylomirabilia bacterium | reverse complement strand
CGAGGCGCTCGAGGACCTGGATGGCGTCGCCCACCCCATGGTCGGCGTGTTGCCGACGACAGTCCGCATGCGGCCCCGGCGCATGACACTCGGCTATCGCGAGGTGCGCTTCGACGCCGACACGCCGCTCGGCGCGGCGGGCGCCGTGGCGCGTGGCCACGAGTTCCACTACTCGACGATCGATCCCGTGCCCGACGTTGTGCCCCGCGTCTGGCGGCTCGAGGGGCGCCCCGGCGACGACCGCCTCGAGGGCTACCTGATCGGGCGCGCGCTCATGAGCTACGTCCATCTCCACTTCGCCTCCAACCCGGACCTGCCGCGCGCCTTCGTCGGGGCCTGTGCCGATGCGCGCCGCCGGTAGCAAGCTGTCGGAGTATCGAGGAGCGCCACGCCTTGGCCGGGGCGCTCCGAGCATGCAGGGGGGTATTGGGGGCCATGTCGGGGCCCCGCATGTCCCTGGGCGCGTGCGCGCCCTCACCGCCGTCGTGCTCGGCGCGGCGCTCGTGCTCGCGTCCGTGGCGCCGGCGCCAGGGCTCACCGTCGTCGACATGCTCGGCCGCGAGGTTACGCTGCCGGCCCTGCCCCGCCGTATCGTCTCGCTCGTGCCCAGCGCGACGGAGCTGATCTTCGCCCTCGGCGGCGAAGAGCGACTGGTCGGCCGCACGGACTACTGCGACTACCCGCCGGCGGCCAGCTCCAAGCCGAGCGTGGGCGGGATGCTGGCGCCGAACCTCGAGACGATGGTCGTGCTCAAACCCGACCTCGTGATCGCCACGACGTCGGGGAACCGCGAGGAGACGTTCACCAAGCTCACGCAGCTCGGGATCCCGGTGTACGCGATCCACGCCGCTCGCGTCGCCGAGGTGATGGACGTGGCGGCGCGGCTGGGCACGCTGACCGGACGGCCGGCGGCGGTGACGACCTTCGTGGCGGGCCTCGAGCGCCGCCTCCGTGCCGTCGCTGACGCGGTGCGGCCGTACCGGCGCCCGCGGGTGCTCTACGTTCTGTGGCCTGAGCCCCTCATCGTTCCCGCGCGGGATGCGCTCGTGACCGAGCTCATCGGTCTGGCGGGGGGCGAGAGCTTGACGGCCGGGGAGCGCGGCGACTACCCGCGCTTCAGCATCGAAGCCGCCGTGGCGCGGGCGCCGGAGGTGATCGTACTGGCGCGTCACGGCTCGGGCAGCGGACCGATGTCGCGGGACAAGTGGGACCGTCTCACGAGCCTGCCCGCGGTGAAGGCGGGTCGGATCCACGCCGTCGATGGCAACCTGATGCACCGCTACGGGCCGCGCATGGTCGACGGAGTCGAAAGCCTGGCGCGCGTGATCCATCCGGAGGCCTTTCGGTGACGCGGCTCGGGCGTCTCGTCGGGGTGCTGGTCCTGCTCGGCGTCGGGCTCGTCGCGGCGGTGACGATCGCCGTGTTCCTCGGCAGCGCCCGGCTCTCACCGGCGACCGTGCTCCAGGTCCTCACCGGCGGCGCCAGCGCAGGGTCCACCGAGAGCGTGGTGATCCTCAGCTTGCGACTGCCGCGCATCGCTGCCGCGATGCTCGCCGGCGGCGCGCTCGCCGTGGCGGGCGTCGGCTTCCAGGGGCTCACTCGCAACCCGCTCGCCGAGCCCTCGGTGCTCGGCGTGTCGAGCGGCGCGGCCTTCGGCGTCGTGATCGCCCAGCTCATGGGCAGCACGGGCGCCGTCGTCGACGCGCTCAAGGTCACGGCGTTCGGCTTCGGCGGGGCGCTGGTCGCCGGCGCGGCGGTCTACCTGATCGCGTCCGTGCACGGCGGCTTTCCCATCCAGACGCTGCTGCTCTCGGGCGTGATCGTCGGGATCTTCTTCGCCTCGGCCGTGACCGTGCTGACTTCGCTCGTCGACATCAACCGTCTGGGCGGCATCATCCACTGGCTCCTCGGCAACATCGCGCCGCTGCCGGGGCCCACGTTGCTGCTCTTCGCCGCCCTCGCGGTGCTCGGCTTCGGGCTGATCGTCAGCCAGGCCCGCGAGCTGAACGTGCTGGCGCTCGGCGAGGAGGCGGCGCTCCAGCTTGGCGTGAACACCGAGCGGCTCAAGCTGCAGGTGTTCGTGGCGGCCGCGCTCCTGACCGCGAGCGTGGTCGCCTTCGCCGGACCGATCGGCTTCGTGGGGTTGATCGTCCCCCACATCCTTCGGCTGCTCCTCGGCCCCGACAACCGCTTCCTGGTGCCGACGGCGATGGTGGGCGGCGGGATCTTCCTGCTCCTCGCCGATACGGTCGCGCGCAACATCGTGGCGCCGGCCGAGCTGTCCGTGGGCGTCATCACCGCGCTCTTCGGTGCGCCCTTCTTCGTCTATCTCCTCCGGACCCGCCACCGGGGGGTCCTGTAGTGCTGCGAGCCGAGGCCAGCCCTTCAAGGAGCGCAATCACGAGCCTGGTGCGCCTCGAGGGCGTGGAGTTCAGCTATCCGGCGGCCGAGCCGCGGCGCGGCCGACCCTTCGGGCTGTCCGGCCTCTCGCTCGACGTCACCGACGGCGAGATCCTCGGCGTGATCGGCCCCAACAGCGCGGGGAAGACGACGCTCATCCGGATCCTCACCAAGGTCCTGGCTCCCACGCGGGGAACCATCACGGTGGACGGGACGCCTCTCCCCTCGATGACGCGCGCGGAGTTGGCGCGCCGCATTGCCGTCGTTCCCCAGGATCTCCCGCAGGGGTTGCCGTTCACGGTGGAGCAGCTCGTGCTCATGGGCCGCTACCCCCACACCCCGCGCCGCTTCTTCGAGACGGGTGAGGACGTGACGATCGCCCGCGAGGCGATGGCGGCGACGGGCGTGCTCGACCTCGCCGAGACCGCGGTCGGGAGCCTGTCCGGCGGCGAGCGGCAGCGCGTCATGCTCGCCCGTGCGCTCGCCCAGCGGCCACGACTCCTGGTCCTCGACGAGCCGACGGCGCACCTCGACCTCCGCTATCAGGTCGAGTGCGTCGCGCTCCTGCGCCGGGTGAACCGCGAGCAGGGGACGACGGTGCTTCTCGTCTCCCACGACCTGAATCTGGCGGGCGAGCTGTGCGATCGCCTGCTGCTGCTCGCCGACGGGCGCATCGCCCGGATGGGAACGCCCGACGCTGTACTGGAGGAGCGGCTCCTGGCCTCCGTCTACGGCTGCGCCGTCGTCGTCGAGAGCAACGCCGCCACCGGCCGCCCCGTCGTGCAAGTGGCGTGGCAGTGCGAGCCGAGGAAGTTCCTCTGACGAGGCGAGCGGTGAAATGACCGAAGAGTGCGAGCCCGTAGTGCAAGGGGAGCGCCGTCGAGGCGCGAGCCGCAGCGGTGAAATGACCAAAAAATCGGAGAAGGAGGTGGAAACTCGGTAACGCTGTGGAAGCGCCCCGGATTCAGGGAAGCCGGTAAGGCGTGAGCCGAAGCCGGCACGGTCCCGCCACTGTGAGTGGGGAGCGCCGTCCGATCCGACACTGGAGCCACTGTTCCGCGTGACGCGGGATGGGAAGGCCGGACGCCGCGACGATCCACGAGTCAGGAGACCTATCCAGGGCAGCGCGTCGAACCCTTTCGCGGAAAAGGAGGGGAGTCGTGAAGCGAAGCCTCGTGATCCTGATGATGGCAGCACTGATGCCCGCGCCGGCCGTCGCCCAGGAGGTGAAGCCGGAGGCGAAGAAGGTCGATCCTGTCGTGGTGACCGCGACGAAGGTCGAGACCCCGCAAGCCGAGCTGGGCGCGACCGTCAGCGTGATCACCGAAGACGACGTCCGTACCTACCACTACAGCGGGATCGAGGAAGCGCTGCGCAACGTGCCCGGCGTCGAGATCCAGCGCTCGGGCAGCCTCGGCAAGGCGACCAGCATCAAGATCCGGGGCGCGGGCTCGCAGCAGGTGACCGTCCTCGTCGACGGCATGCGGGTTTCGAGTCCGACCCTGGGGTCGACCGACCTGTCGGAACTGAGCCTCGACGGCATCGATCGGATCGAGATCGTGCGCGGCCCGCAGTCGACGCTGTACGG
>JBGPIS010000292.1:0-3989 GCA_041484965.1 Methylomirabilia bacterium | reverse complement strand
TCGCGCTCTGGGACGCCCTGGAGGGGCTCGGCCGCTACGCGGAGCTCGGCGCGGCCGCGCGCGCCGTGATCGAGGCGAAGCCCGACCACGCCGACGCCCACGCGAGGCTCGGGCGCGCGCTCTACGAGGAGGGGCGGTACGCAGCCGCGCGCGCCGCGTACGAGGCGGCGGTGCGGCTGAACCCGAGCGTTGCGCGCTTCCGCGAGGGGCTCGCGCGGGTCTTAGCGAAGCTCGAGTAGCTTGCGGAACTCCTCGAGCTCGCGCTGTGGCACGTCCTGACGCTGCCGCAGGAGCTCGGCCACGCCCGCCGGATCGCTGTCGATCGCCCGGCTGGCGCGCGCGAAGACGCGCACGAGGAGCCGCGCCTCCTTCTCCGCCTTTGCGGCGGCGACCGGACCGCCGAGCCGCCCCACGAACTCGAGGAAGCGGCTGTCGAGCTTGACGAAGCCCGTCACCGTCGCGGTGACAAGGCTCCGGTCGTCCGCGGCCGGCTGGACGCTGTACTCGATGACGACGACCGCTTGCCCGTTGATCGTGGGCATGAACCACTGCTTGTACTGGCCACGCGCATACATCACGCGCGTGCCGCCCGCGGCGTAGACGACCGCGAAGTGCCCCGTCGCCCCCCAGCCGTCGTCGAGCCAGAGGCCCTCCGGTCCACGCCAGATCCTGTAGCGGGCGAGCTTGAGCGCCTGCGTCACGTGCGTGGCGAACTCGGGGTGATCGAGGAGGTACTCGAAGACGTCGCGCCGGGTGACGAACGGCTCACCGTCGGCGCGCGTTGCGACGGACGCCTGCTCGGCGACCTGTTGGAGGCGGGTCCGCTCGGCCGCGGGGATCTCCGCGGGCAGCGTCGGCGCGGGGGGGGCCGAGAGCGCGCTCCCGAGCAGCAGCAGCGAGGTGCCGGCGAGGGCCAGAGCCTGGGTCGGACAGCGCCTGAACCGCACGATCGGCCCATTATGTCATGGCGCTTGACGTGGGTCCGCCGCCTCCGTAGGCTTTGGGCCACCACCCAGAGGGCGCATGTACCAGCACCTCTTTGCGATCGTCGAGCGACCTCCGGCCTCTTGGCGCCCGCCCGTGGCGTCGCGCGGCCTCGTCGAGACCAGCGCCTTCCACGGCGTCCACCTCATCGCCGGTGCCTGCGACCAGGCGCCCGACGCGAACGCGCGCACGCTCGCCGCCCACCACGACGTGATCGCGTCGGCGATGGACGCGGCCGCCGTCCTGCCCTTCCCCTTCGGGACGCTCGTGCCGTCCCGGGAGCTCCCCGCGTGGCTCGAGGCGCACCGAGCGCGCATCGACGCCACGCTCCGCGAGCTCCGCGGCCGCGTCGAGATGAGCGTGAAGCTCCTCAGGCTCCACTGCGGGCATGACGCCGAGCGCGTGTGCCCCGCGTGCGCCCGCGGCGCCCCCGGCGCGGGGGAACTCGGCGACGTGGCCGATCACCTCGTCGAGCGCGCCGGCGTGGAGCGCTGGCGCTTCCGCTCCTCGACGACCGGGGGCAACATCGCTGGCTCGGTCGCGTTCCTCGTCCAGCGCCACGAGGTGCACGCATTCCTGGCGCGCATAGCGCCGGTCGCGTCGCGGGCGGCGGGCATCGCCGTGGTCCCGACCGGCCCGTGGCCCGCCTACTCGTTCGTCCCGACGTTCGACCGTCTGCCGCTGGCCCGGGTCCCCGCGGCGCCCCCGATTCGAGAGCTGAAGCGGGGCTGAGCGACGCGCTCCGGGTTTCGCTAGAGCCTCTCGGACACGAGCCAGTGGCGCTCGCTGACGACGTCGCACGCGAGGTGCTCGAGCCCGGCCGCGTCCAGCTGGGCGCGCACCTCGCCCGGCGTGAGGGCGGCGAGCAGCGAGTTGAAGAAGTCCTCCTTCAGGATCGGATCGGCATCGGCGGCGGCCGCTTCGACGATCGCCCGCGCCCGCTTCACCGAGTCGGGCCGGAAGAGATCCATGATGTGCACGGCTGCGCCGCGCCGCGCGACGCGGCGCGCCTCGCGCCAGAAGATCGACGGGTCGGGCAGGTGGTGGACGAGGCTGTTCGAGATCACGACGTCAAACCCTCCGTCGGGCAGGGGCAGCTCCGGCAGGCGGGCGCAGACGAGCCGCACGCGCCCGCCGTCGGGAACCGCGCCCGCGACGAAGCGCGCGAGCCTGAGCATCGCCAGCGACGCGTCCACGGCGAGGACGGACGCGCCCGGGGCATGGCGAACCAGCCGCAACGGGATGTCGGCGGGGCCGCACCCCAAGTCGACGACGCGCCCCGCGCGCGCCTCGGGGAAGCGGCGGAGCACCTCGTTCACGAACCCCTGGTTGGTCTCGGTGAAGTCGGCGCCCGCGTACGCGCGCGCCTGCGCGGCCCCATCCATGACCTCCGGCTCGAGGACGCGTTTCACGGGGCCCTCACGCCTTGCCGGCCTCCCCCGTTGTGGGATAGGCTTGCCTACTCCAGGAGGGGGGCATGAACCGACTTCGCCGCGCCGCCGTCGAGGCGCTGATGGACGGGCGTCCGGACGCGACGCTCGAGGCGGCGCTCGACGTGTTCGAGGTCTTCGCCAGCGGAGCGCTCACGGACGAGGTGTACATCCTGGACGACGTCGGTGGCAAGCGGATCGCGATTGCCCCGAGCGCGCTCAAAGAAAAGTACCGGCGGGGGTGAGCCATGGCCATACTCGTCATCTCGCACCAGATGGGCGCAGGCGGGCCGGAGATCGGGATGGCGCTCGCAAAGCGCCTGGGCTACCGCTACGTCAACCAGGAGCTCTTGCTGGACGCCGCGCGGCGGTACGGGCTCGCCGAGGAGAAGCTCTCCCACCTCGAGGAGTCGAAACCTACCCTGTTCGAGCGCTTCGACACCGAGACGCGCCACCACATCACCGTGCTGCAGACGACGCTCCTCGAGTTCGCCGAGCTCGACAACTGCGTGCTGATGCGGGGCGGCGGCCAGTGGCTCCTCCGCGGCGTGCCGCACGCCCTGCGCGTCCGGCTGATCGCGCCCTTCGAGCACCGCGTGAAGCAGTGGATCAAGCGGACCGCGGAGACGACCGGCGAGACGCCGAGCCAGCGGGCGGCCACCGACTTCGTGCGCCGTGACGACTCGGAGAAGGCGGGTCGCATGCGCTATCTCTACGAGGTGGACATCGCGGACCCGACGCTGTACGAGCTCATCGTCAACAGCGAGAAGCTCCGGCAGGACGCCGTCGTCGACCTGCTCGAGCGCCTGGCGCGGCGGCCCGAGCTGGCGCCGACGGACGAGGGCCTGCGGCTCGTCGCCTCGCGGGCGCTCGCCTCGCGCGTGCAGGTGGCGCTCGCCACGCACCCGGAGACGCGCCGCTACCGGATCAGCGTCGAGGCTCAGGGCGGCGTCGTGACGCTCGAGGGCACGGCGGCGCTGGACAGAGCGGTCGAGGTCGCGCGCACCGTCCCCGGCGTGCAGCAGGTCAAGACCCAGCAGCTGGAGATCCCGCCGATCCCGCCGTTCGTCGCCTAGCCAGCGGCCCGGCGTCGCTTAGGGACGGGGTGGCGCGGAGTCGGCGCCCGGACGCTCGGGCGCCTCGGCGACCTTGATCTGAACACCCTTCCGTGCGCGGTTCCGCACGATCTCGAGCGTCACGGTCTTGCCGACCTCGGCGTCCGCGGACAGGCGCTGGAGGTGGTGGTAGTCGTCGACCGCCGTGCCGTCGAAGGCGACGACGACGTCGTTCTGGACGAGCCCGGCGGCGGCGGCGGGACTTCCGGGATAGACGCGCGCGACCACCGCCCCGTGCGTATCGCGTAGCCCGAGCGACTGCGCTAGCTCCGCCGTGAGCGGCTGCATGGCGACACCGATCCACCCGCGCGTCACGCGACCGCGGTCGATGAGCTGGCTGGTGACGCGCTTGACCATGTTCGCGGGGATCGCGAAGCCGATCCCCTGGCCGGCCGCGACGATCGCGGTGTTGATGCCGATCACCTCACCCTTGAGATTCACGAGCGGCCCGCCGGAGTTG
>JBGPIS010000291.1:0-3995 GCA_041484965.1 Methylomirabilia bacterium | reverse complement strand
CGGGCTTGGTGCGAGGATCGTGCGCGCGCCCAGCAGGAGCGCGCCCTGGACGCCCGGGCAGGCCAGCGGGACGTTGTGGGCGATGGGCACCGAGACGAGGAGCGCGCCGTCGCGGTCGAAATCTGTGGTGCCCGCGAAGACCAGCGAGTTGTAGAGGTAGTCCTCGTGCGTCCGCGGGATGACCTTGGGCAGGCCGGTGGTCCCGCCCGAGAGCTGGAAGACCGCGACGTCGGACGCCTTCGGCCGGAGCGCGGCGAGCGCCGCGGGCACGCTCCGGTCCTCGATCGGGTCGGCGAGAAGATCGTCGAGCCGCGTCATCCCCGCGCCGGCGCGCTCGCCGGCCACGAGGATGTGACGCAGTGACGGGAGCGAGGCGCGCAGTTCCTCCGCCATCGCGACGTAGTCGAAGCCGCGAAACTCCGAGGGGATCAGCCACGCCACCGCGTCGGTGAAGCGCGCCAGGTACCCGATCTCCGCCTGCCGGTGGGCGGGCAGGCAGGCGAGCGGGATCGCGCCGACCTTCAGGCACGCGACGTAGGCAATCACGAACTCGAGCACGTTGGGGACCTGGAAGACCACGGTGGCGCCGGCGCTGATGCCGCGATCCGCGAGATGCAACGCGAGCCGGTCGACGAGCCGCCCCAGCTCGCGGTACGTGACCCGGCGCGCGCCGTCGACGACCGCGAGGCGATCGGCGTGGACGGCGAAGGAGCGGTCGAAGGCCTCGCCGAGCGTCACGCCCGCCCAGTACCCGCGGTCGCGATAGCGATGCGCGAATTCCGGCGGCCACGGCACGAATCCGTCAGGCGTGCCGGACACCGGGTACTCCTCCCGACCCGGAGCGCGCGCGCTCCCAGAGCGCACGCGCCGCCGCCGCCGCCTGGCGACGGATCTCGTCCTCGTCGACGAGGGTGGCCCGGCCGCCTTCGACGACGATCCTGCCGTCCACGATGACCATCTCGACGTCCCGCCCTTGCGCGACGTGGACCAAGTTCCCGAGCGCGCTCGTCTGCGGCGTCAGGTGCGGCCGCCGGAAGTCGACGACGACGAGATCCGCCTTCTTGCCGACCTCGATCGATCCGATCTGGTCCTCGAGGCCCATGGCGCGGGCGCCGACGGACGTCGCCATCGCGAGGGCATGATGCGGCTGCCAGTCGTCAGTGACGCGGCCGAGCTGCAGCCGGGCGATGGCGAGCGCCCAGCGCATTACCTCGATCATGTCGGCGTGCATGTTGTCGGTGCCGAGCGCGATCCGGGCACCGGCAGCGCGCAGGCGGGGGGTCCGCGCCATCATGCCACCCGTGGCGTTGCCCTTGGGTACGTGGGCGACCGTGATGCCGGCGCGGCCGACGCGGTCGATCTGGTCGTCGTCGAGGAAGACGCAGTGCGCGGCGATCAGCCGGTCGTCGAGGAGCCCGCACGCCTCCAGCAGCTCGGCCGGGTGGCGTCCGCTCCGAGCGCGCACCCGCTCCACCTCGACGCGGCTCTGGGCGAGGTGGGTGTTGACGCGCAGCCCGAGGGCCCGGCTCGCCTCGGCCACGCGGCCCAGCAGCGCGTCCGAGCAGGTGTCGGGCGCGTGGGGGCTCAGCTGGACCCCGATGCGGCCGTCGGCCTTGCCCTGCCAACGCTCGGCCAGCCGGAGCGCCTCGCTGAGCGACGCCTCGCCGATCTTCGGGTGATGCTCCCAGTGGCCGTCCGCGACACGGGTGAAGTCGACGTCGTGGATGCGCCCACAGGTGAAGACGCGCCCGCCAATCTCGGCCATCGGCTCGATCGTCTCGTCGGCGTGGACGTAGGTGTCGTTGACGAGGGTCGAGCCAAAGAGTAGCGCCTCCAGCGCGCCGAGACGGGCGAGGGCCCGGGCCTCGGCCGGTCGCACGTCACTCCCCTTGGGGACGCCGGGCGTGTACGCGGGGGCGAAGCCCATGTCCTCCGCCATCCCGCGCGCCATGGTGAGGATCGCGTGGGTATGGACGTTGACGAACCCGGGCGTGATCACACGTCCTGCGCAGTCCACGCTGCGGAGCGCCGTCAGTCCGGGCGGCGCGGTCGCCGCGCTCGTGACGAGGGCGAGACGACTTCCGCGGATTCCGATGACCGCGTCCTCGATGACGGGCCCGGCGGGATTCCCGGTGAGCGCGGTGCCCCCGCGGAAGAGCAGGTCGTGAGGTGTCAGCGCAGCAGGTGCGACAGGAATCGGCGTGTTCGTTCCTCCCGGGGCTGCCCGAAGAGCTGCGCAGGGCGCCCCTCTTCCACGAAGACGCCGGCGTCCATGAAGATGACGCGGTCGGCGACCTGCCGCGCGA
Source organism: Methylomirabilia bacterium (assembly GCA_041484965.1). GTDB lineage: Bacteria > Methylomirabilota > Methylomirabilia > Rokubacteriales > CSP1-6 > JBGPIS01. Next base: position 1,689 of record JBGPIS010000291.1, on the reverse strand, counting down.
AGCCCATCTCGTGGGTGACGACGAGCATCGTCATGCGCGTCTGGGCGAGGGCTTTCATCACGTCGAGGACCTCGGCGACCAGCTCGGGATCGAGGGCGGACGTGGGCTCGTCGAAGAGCATGAGGTCGGGCTTCATGGCGAGGCACCGCGCGATGGCGACGCGCTGCTGCTGGCCACCCGAGAGCTGAGACGGCCGCTTGTGGGCGTGATCGCCGAGGAACACGCGCGCGAGCTGCTCCGTGGCGAGCGCCCGGGCACGCTCGCGCGACAGCCCGAGGACGCGGTGGGGGCCCACGGCGACGTTGTCGAGGGCGGTGAGGTGGTTGAAGAGGTGGAAGCGCTGGAAGACGAAGCCGATGCGGCGGCGCTGGCGCGCGAGCTCCGTTTCTCCCAGCGGCTTCCAGCCGCCGTTGACGCGTCGGGCGCCGATCGGTTCCCCGCGCAGCTCGACCGTGCCGGCCGTGGGATGCTCCAGGTGGTTGATGCACCGGAGGAAGGTCGTCTTGCCGCACCCGGACGGGCCGATGATCACGACGATCTCGCCCTCGGCGACCTCGAGGGCGCACCCGGCCACCGCCATCCGATCGCCGAAGCGCTTCGTGAGACCGTCGACGCGGAGGAGGGGCGCGCCAGCAGTCATGCGACGTGCAGACGCCGTTCGAGCGTCCGGGAGAGCCACGCGAGCCCGGAAATCAGGACGTAGTAGTAGAGGGCGATCAGCGCGTAGATCTCGAACGGCACGAAGCGCTCGGAGATGATCGCCTGTCCGGCGCGCGTGAGCTCGTAGACGGAGATCACCGACAGGAGCGAGGAGCCCTTGACCAGAGTGATCAGCTCGTTGGTGAGGGGCGGGAGCACCGGCCGGTAGATCTGCGGCAAGAGGATGTGCACGAGCACCTGATTCGGCGTCATGCCGATGGACCTGGCCGCCTCGGTCTGGCCGCGATCGATAGACCCGAGCCCGGCGCGGACGATCTCGGCGATGAACCCGGCGGCATTGAAGCTCAACGCCGTCACGCCCGCCCAGAACTCCGACAGGTTGATGCCGATGACCGGGAGCGCGAAGTAGATGAGGAACACCTGGATGAGCAGCGGCGTGCCGCGCACGAAGTCGACGTAGGCGCGGACGAACCACCGGGCCGGCGCGAACGCCGCGAACGTCAGCAGGCCGAGCACGAACCCCACGACCGTCCCCACGACGATGGCCAGGACGGAGATCTTCACCGTCGCGACGAGCCCGTCGGCGAGGAGGGGGATCGCGTAGCCGATGACGCTCCACTCGAGGTTCACAAGGCCGGGACTTTGTCCGCGAGGTTCATTCGGAAGCCGAACCATTTCTCCTGGAGCTTCCCGAGCGTGCCGTCGGCCTTGAGCTTCGTGATCTGCCCGTCGAGGAACTGCAGGAGCTCGGTGTCTTCCTTGCGTACGGCGATTCCGGCCCAGTTGTCGGCGCCCAGCCCCTTCAGCATCGTGAACTTGCCGGGCTGGTCGCGGAGGACCATGGCGAGGGTCGGCACCGTGTTGTAGACCGCGTCGACCTTGCCCTGTGCCAGGGAGAGATAGGCCGCCGGGTGCTCGGTGAAGACCTTGATCTCCGCGAACCCCGCGCCGGTGGCGGCCTTGACCTGCTCGCTCTGCTTCTTGGCGAGGATCTCCCCGGGGGAGCCGAGCTTGATGCCGACGACCTTG